>NZ_JAPVYQ010000008.1:0-94435 GCF_041431935.1 Streptococcus sp. 27098_8_99
GCTCGACAATCCAAAAATAATTGAGAGGCTAGGACTTTTGTCCCAGCCTCTTTTGTTAGAGTTCCTTCTCTAGTTCTTTTAGAAAGGTGATTAAAAATTGATGGCGACTTTCTGCTATTTGCTTAGCAGTCTCCGTGTTCATCTCATCTTTCAAGAGGAGCAACTTGTCATGGAAATGTTGGACGGTATCAGTGAGGGGCCTCCCTTTGTGGCCACCATAGGAAAAAGTTCGCGCAATTCCTACAGCTCCTATCGCATCCAGGCGGTCTGCATCCTGGACAATCTTGCCTTCTAAGGTTTCTGGATGTTTCCCACGATTTTTGCTGAAAGAAACAGCATTGATGACCCGACAAATCTGGTCGATTTGGTCTTGAGGAATACCGATCTCTTCTAGAAACATGCGAGCATTCGCATTATTCTCTGTTTGAAACAATTTATCATCATCAGCATCGTGAAGAAGAGCTGACAAGCCCACTATCTCCAGATCACATGGGCCTTCTGCTTGTGCGATTCTCATCGCATTGGTATAGACGCGGAGGGTATGCTCTACATCATGGCCATCCGCTCGATCAGCAAATAAGGTTTTAACATACTGCTTAGCAGGTTGGATTCGTTCTTCGATCATCGTTCTTGTCCTTTGTAGTTTCTTACTTCAATCAGTCTCATTATACACCTTACGAGCCTTTTCCACATCGTAATATTGATCAAATTCTTCTTTAGCCTGTGTTGTATGGACTTGTCCATCTTTAGATACCTCAGCTGGAATTGTGACATCTTGATAGAGATTCACACCTTTCTTCATAAAGAGTTCAAATACAGCAATACTTCTTGCATATTGATCCGCACTATTCTGGGGTTTTATTACTATGACTTTCGTATCTTTTTGATTTAAGAGTTTATAGACCTTCGAAGACTTCTTAAATTGCGTTTTTGAGAGATCCTTGGGATCAATCGAAAACCAATTTTTAAAAAATTTCAATTCTTCAATACTGCTCTTCTCACGATTAATTGGTACATTGAAATCTGGAATCGGTTTTCTTTGGTGATCATTCTCTAAGGTCTCATTTCTTTCCAGTTTACGAGTATCTAGATTCAAGTACATCATTTTTCGAACTGAGTTATCTTTGGTACTGCGAATTTGTAAGGAAACTAACTCACGTCCATTCCATGAATACACTGAGCCTAATTCTGTAGGAATATAATCCGGATCGAACTGTTCAACAACTTTAAACAAATCAATCTCTTTCTCTTCTTTCAATCGTTCTCCATTAACCTTATAGACACTAACAGTCCAATATTCATCCTTTTCTGGAGGAGTTGTACGATAGTAAAAATTTTCTCTAAATTTCACATTCATATGCAAAATTTGCTTTGAACCGACTCTGATAGGATCAAAATAATAATAAGACCCATATTCCCTCATCAACCGATCTTCCTTAGGATCAGTTGATTTCCAGTGAGTAATAATGCCCGCACCATCCGCAATCATCTCATAGTCATCAATTTTCGCTTTTCCACTATAATCAGTAAATTGTTTATAATAACTCTCAGTTGAAAAACGCACATAGAGCCAAATACCACCAATGAGCGAGAGCAAAACCAGTAAGGCTAGCATCATTTTTTTCTTTGTCATTTTCACGATTTAAACAGATCCTTTCTAGGTGATTTAATTTTCACTTTGTAATCCACCACTGGTGAAAAAAATAGCACATTACCTGAAAACATGAAGATCGATAAAAATAACAACAAAACTATATGAAGGATAAAGTTTGGAGCAATATTACTAAATATTGCACAGGATGAAAATACAACCAACCCAGCAAAAAAAGTTGGAGCCATCATTGATAATAATCGATGCTTTCTATCATTTGTGACGAGGTATATCTTTATAGAGTGGTTGCTATTCACAATGTTGGTCATCGGTTTCCGAATGCTTATCCATATACGAATCCCTATTACAAGGCTATATACTAGAAGCAAGATCCCCAGATTTAGCACATGCGAAGAAAAATAGAGATACTTTTCAATAGGAAAGGCTTTGGACAAAAGCATGGCAGTTGCACCCCCACCGAAAGCTGAAGCAAGACCTTTCTTCTTAGTATCTTTTTTATTGAGAGATTTAGAAAGATCCGAAGGAGCTAGAGACTGCACTTCTTCCTTAGTTAAAGGATAGGCTAGATGAGGGATGAAGCTTAAAATCCATGGAAAGAAATAGCTGATGAGAAATGGACGATCAGCATCGACTAAATATGACTCACCATCCATTTGTAAAATCCGGTAACGAAGATTGATTTTTGATAATTGTTCTATTTTTGCTTTTTTTAGCATGCATAGTTCCTTCTAATTCTCCTTGTAAGCAGATTGATCCTCATCCACTGCTTCTAGTCTCTCAAATTCAACACGCCTCTTTCTATAGGCATATTCAAATAGAATACTACCTGACTCTATCCAAATACAAAGATAAGCCAACATGCCATTGATATAAAGAAAACAAGCTTCCGTTCCATCATGAGTATTCATATAGAATCCAAACACAATAAAAATTGGAATAAGAAAAAGATAAGCATGAAATTGTCGCTGCTTCTTTACATTTCGAAAGACAATCTTATACTTTGGACGATTGGGTGTGAGTCGTCTGGCAATTTCCTTTCGAGATTTCCAAAGGATTCCCCTATAAATGACAAAAGCTACCAGAATTGAAATTAAAAATAACAAGATTTTTAAATAGAGATTCTGACTAATGCTATAATATCTAAAAATTCCAGCCCCTATTCTATATAGAGCCGAACTAAGTGCAACACTAATACTTATCGCTATCGAACGTCTACCTTCTGGAGCCATTTTAATCTTTTTGTCAAAGTTTCTATTTGAATCCTCTAACTCTATGATATCCAACTTGAACTCCTTAGGAGCAAATCCCCAATAGTAACGTTTAGATGTCATAGAATTTGAATCTAAAACATACCTTTTTCCATTCATTTCAAGGATGCCAAAATAATAGACATCCAAGGCTCTAAAATCAACTTCCATTTATTTTATTTCATCACTTTCTGAATTAATGGTATTTGCCAATTAAGTAACTTCTACGATATCACAAAACTTCTACTGTTCTTCTATTTTTTCAAGAACAATTTGACCTTGCTTGTAGGGATAAGCAATTGGGTAACTTCCTAGAGTAAACATGAAAAAGAATAAGGATACGATTCCATTGATTACCAAAAAAGCTCCTTCTGTTCCATTATTCAAACCAATAAAGAAAAGTAAACAACTGAAAATTGCTCCAACTAAAGGATATACTCCTCCGTTACTTTTCTTAATAGTTGTAAAGGTAACTGTGTATTTACGGCTGTTTTTAGGAATCCATTTATCAGCTTTTTTATGGGCCACCTTTAATGAAATCAGAATGGCAAAATAAGAAATCAGCATTGAAATTGCAAAGAGCAATAACTTTAATAACACTTGCTCACTAAGATTGTTTTGAATAAAAAGCCGCTTTAGAACATCATAACCAACTTTGACAATTGGTTGGACAATGATGGCTGCCATTGTCGTACTGACAGGTGTTGTAGGCTTAATTTCGAAATGATTGTTATTCTTTTCGATCTCCACCATATCCACTGTAATCGTATCTGTTTTAATTCCCCAGTAGTAACTCTTAGGACTCATTGTACTCGTATCCATGATATACTTTTTCGATTCTTGATCTATCTGGACAATCTGAAAACAGGTCATATTTGAATTTTTAAATTTTAGTTCCATTTGTTTACTCATTTTTATTTTTAATATTTTCAACGTAACTTTTTCTTTTCATAATATTTCTTACCCTTTCTACTCTGGATGATTAGCAGACCAAACCTGCAGTTCATCGTAGGATTTTATTTGTGTTTTCTCACCAGTCTTTGGATCCGTCGCATAGACCTCTAACACATCCTGCCCCTTTGGTGCAAACCAATGAAGAACTGTATCAAACCACTCTTTGGTTGAGTACTGTTTAGGTCTCATATATAAACGAGCTAAATTCTTTATATCCTTAGCCATTTCCGGATAGTCTTGTGCAAAATTTGTATTGGAAATATCTATCTTTTCACGATCTTCTTTTGAAAGTAAGGTATCAATATAACCAGCTGTGAATTTCAAATGGTACTTCTCTTGCATAGCTTGTCGAATGTTATTATATACATTCCCCTTTGACAATTCCTGCTCAGCGACAGAAAAAGTTGATTTCCCATAATCCTCAAAATTTTCAAGATCTTCAATTTTTTGATTCGAAATATCAACTATGATTTTTCTACTATCATTATTTCCAACTTTATACAAAGTTACCGGTATATAATCCTTGTTATCTGCATAATACTGATTGATATCGTATGCGCCTCGATACTCTTTTTTCCCTAATAATTGATATAGTTCTGTCTTTTTACTTGGGAAGCCAGCAGCATTCAAATCATAAGAAATAATATTAAAATACTCATCTTTTGCAATTTTAGGTGAGCCATTTTTCTCTCTATCAATCATACTTTGATTGATCTCTTTTTGATGGACATCCAAAACCGAAATATAATCTTGACCGAATGCTATCCCACCTATCCCATCTTTTTGCGCAATAAATACAAATTTATTATCCTCAAAAAGATGAATTGTAGGTTTCTGAGTTTTCGCATTGATATATTTCTGCTTGGTTTCTTGCTGACTCGTTTTTCCATGCTTTTGAACTTGCTTCAACAAGTAGAAAGATCCTATACTTACTAAAAGGACTAGCAATCCTACTACTTTCTTTTTCACTCGTTTCATTTCAACCTCCACGCTCGTAGTTAACTCCTACCATGATACCGAAATTTTTCGACTGGGGCAACTTCCTCACTAGTTGGAAATAGTTGCAAGAAAAAAACCACCTCTCGGTGGTGTTTACTTTTTCTTTTGTGGAAAGAGGGGTAGGCCTAACGTAGCGATCTTCTCAGCGGGAATCTTCATGCCATCCTTGATCCATTTGGAGATGACAGATACGATAGCTGAGCTCCAGAAGGAATTGAGGTAGCTGCCAGCGCCATTCGAGGAGCTGCCATTTCTTTTTTCTAAAAAATCATAAACAGCCTTGGTCAAGAGCCGTTCGAAATTGTAGTCAATGGCTAGACTGATGATCTTGGCTTCTTTCTTGACTTCCTTAAAGAGGTAGACCCAGACTTGGTAGAGATCTGTCTTGAGGTTGTAGCCATCTAAAGACTTGGTAATCTTTGAGATACTAGATTGAAAGATAGACTCTAGAATCTCTTCCTTGGAGTCATAATTTCGGTAAAAGGCTGCGCGAGAGACACCTGCACGCTGAACCAGCTCAGAGATAGTGATCTTTTTCAGATCCTTTTTCTCCAACAATTGCAGGAGAGAGATTTCGATGGATTCTCGTGTAATCGCATTGTTTTCTTGGTTAAATCGTTTGAGATTTTCCAAGGATTTCTCAGATATTTTTCTTTCTGCCATAACATTTACTTTCTATCTGTCTCACCTGATGATATCTGCTTGGATAGCATTGCTCTTCATGATATAATTGTAAAAGAAGACATACTACTTGTCAATGTACATTTTTATACAATTATGAGGTATGAACTGATGAAATGGAAAATTATTGCGGATTCAGGCTGTGACTACCGCTCTTTGGACAATCTGGCACCGGACACGGAGTTTGTCAGTGTCCCATTGACCATCCAAGTGGGTGATACCATCTATACAGATGATGCCCAGCTCAATATCGATCAGATGATGGAGGAGATGTATGCGACTACGACTGCTTCTAAGTCTGCCTGTCCGAGTCCTGATGACTACATGAAGTCTTTTGAAGGGGCTGAAAATATCGTCGTTGTGACCATCACTGGAACCCTTTCAGGTAGCTACAACAGCGCAGAGGTGGCCAAGAAGATTTATCTGGAAGAGCATCCGAATACCAATATTCACGTGATTAACAGCTTATCAGCTGGGGGTGAGGTGGACCTGATCGTTCGCAAGCTCAATCAGTTGGTCGCTGAAGGCCTCGATTTTGATCAAGTAGTCGATGTGATCACGACCTACCAGTCTAAGACGAAGTTGCTCTTTGTTTTGGCCAAGGTTGATAATCTGGTAAAAAATGGGCGTCTCAGCAAATTGATCGGGACTGTTGTCGGACTCCTCAATATCCGTATGGTCGGCGAAGCTAGTAAGACCGGTACTCTTGAGTTGCTTCAAAAAGCTCGTGGCCAAAAGAAAGCGATCAAGGCTGCTTTTGATGAATTAATCAAGGCGGGTTATGCTGGCGGTCATATCACCATCGCTCACCGCAACAATGAAAAATTTATCGAGCAATTCTCTGCATTGGTTCGAGAAAAATTTGCCCATGCAATGATTGAAGTCCTTCCTACTTCTGGACTTTGTAGTTTCTACGCCGAAGAAGGCGGCCTCCTCATGGGCTATGAAATTTAAGTTACCACTAAAAAGAGGCTAGGACAAAAGTCCTAGCCTCTCAATTGTTTTTGGATTGTCGAGCAAGACGCAGTGGTTGAGTGGGCTCTACTACGCTGATTTCATCAGCTTTACAGCCCTACTCAACTGTGCGGAGGTGGGACGACGAAATCGAATTCTAACGAATTACCGATTTCTGTCCCACTCTCTCTTTTTATTCTCCGATCTCTTGGTAGAGGGTACGGATTTTTTTGCGGTAGATGGTATAGCTGATTCCAGCTCCAATCAGCAGTATGATACTATAAAGGATCACAGCCAGTAGGGTGCTGACGGAATGATAAGTCCAAATGAAGCTGATAATAATCAAGAGAAACATCACAAAGAGAAAGACAATCAAGAGAATAGACTGAAGAACTGCATTCCCACGATGGCGGGTCATCAACTCCGTGATATTGGTCCAATTGGTGCTAAAGTTCTGAAAATCTTTGACATAGTCTCGGATGCAAATCGGAATAGTCGTTACAACCCAGATCAGCAACATGGCTAGGATAGCCAAGGGATGGACGCAAAAATAGAGACAAACGCCAACTAGAAGAATGACAGGAAGGATGGATTGCACCAGATAGAGCAACCAAAACTTCATAAAGAGATAGCGTTTGAAATCAATAGGGAGGGATCTCAAGTACTCAAAGTTTTCACGCTCTAGCGAAATACCGATACTGGTCAAGCCTCCAAAACTATTGAAAACACCGATCAAGATGGCAACAAGGGTTAGTGGCACCAGATACTGGGGCGTCAAGTAAGGACTGAGGCCTCCTATATTTTTCGATGCTCCTGCTGCTCCACTGAGGAGGAAAATATATGGCAGAATACTCATCATCAAGAGGACTTGCACCATAAGGGTTCCATCGCTCAAGAGTCTGCGATGATACTGAATGACAAATCGTCTAAAGGAGTCTTTCTGACCCACATGGAGCACTCTCACGCGTTCCTTAACGGTTTGGTTGGTCGCAACTGCAAGGGCTGCATCATAGAACTGTGGGATCACGATTTTGCGAACCAGGCCAATCAAGACCAGAAGGACCAGGATCCAGCCCAGAAGGCCAAGGATTGCTTCTCCATCAAAAGGATGGAGGATGAACTGATGAAAGGCCGTAAAAGGTGGAAATAGAATGGGAATATCTGCGCCCCCCGTCACTTCTACCCGATGGGTCTGAACTAGATTCAGATAGAGATAAGCTCCTAGACTCAGAAGAGAACCAATTCCGACCATGATGTTAGAGACCAGGGTCGTGTGTTTTTTGAAAAACAAGGTCTTGGTGATCAAATGAGCTAGTAATATCGTCGCTAAAAAGAGAACGCCTAAGAGAATTAAGGCACAAAAGAGGCCTAGCAGGATCCCTAACGGATTGAAGCCGCCTGCTTGCACAGGCAGGATCAGAAAATAGCTGACCAAGGGAAGGATAGCCATGAGGAGGGTCAGGATGACCGAGATGCTCTTTCCTGCTATGACTTCTGCATCTGAGAAGGCATAGGGCCGGTAAAACTGCAGGTCCTTGCTTTCATAAAAGACATTGTAAAAACTCATAAAGCCTTGGGAAATGGTCATCAAGGAAAAGAGGGCGACCATATTGACAAAGAAGGCTGGTTGATGGACAAAATCATAGATACTAAAGAGCAAGCCAAATATGAGGAAATAGACCAGGCCTAAAAAGAGATAGTTGAACACCGATTTACGGGCAACATTGAGTTTGACGTCCGGTTTTTTTGCCTGTTTGGCACGTAATTTTGCGATCTGAGCGGGCTGACTGGCATAGATGATATTAACATTGACCAGTTGCTGGATAATCTTAAGACGCATGATCGCCACCTTCTTCCTTCCGACCCGCTAGACTGAGATAGATACTTTCCAGACTTTGTTCGGGGTGCTGGCCCTTTAATTCCTCGATCGTCCCATAGAAAATGAGATTTCCCTTTTTGAGAATGGCGATTTTATCACAGAGTTGTTCGGCCACTTCTAAGACGTGAGTAGAGAAAATGACCGTCTTGCCGCGATCCGCATGCTGGCGCATCATTTGTTTTAAATCGTAAGAAGCTTGTGGATCCAAACCGGTCATCGGTTCGTCCAAGACCCAGATATCTGGATCTGACAAGAGGGCTGCAATAACAAAGACCTTCTGGCGCATCCCATGTGAAAAGGATTCAATCACTTCATAGCGGTGGCTCTGAAAATCAAAGATCCTAAGAAGCTCCTCTAATCGTTGATCACAGTCTTTCTGACTCATATCATAAGAGGTCGCAACCAACTCCCAGAATTCATTGGCTGTGAGACGCAAGAAAAGATCTGGCGAATCTGCCACATAACCGATCTTCTTTTTGATCGCCAGTCGATGGCTATAGAGGTCCTGACCATCTACTTCAATGGATCCAGTGGTTGGGGTGATGACACTGACCAGGCTCTTAATCGTCGTTGACTTTCCAGCTCCGTTGTGGCCAATCAGGCCGACAATTTGCCCATCTTCGATGGTCAGATCCAAGTGGTTGAGGGCAATATGCCCATCGTAATCTTTGGTAACTCCGTGAAATGTAATCATGTTAACTCCCTAATTGATCCTCATTGGGACCGTTTTTCTTATTCTGTTGATAAGCGATCATCGAAATGGTAGAGCAATTCTAGCAGATAGTTTGGAATGGTCTCCAAGAAGTCTTCTTTGTAGACCCGCTCTCCTCGCTTATGCAATTCTTTGCCCCAAGGGCCTAGATTGACCGCTGGAACCTGAATTTGAGCAATTTTTTCCAGATCCAGATCATAGACCTGGGCTGGTGTGGCTAGGCTATCTAGGACGACTTGATAAGAAGCCACATCCTTTTCCAAGGCACAATAACTGGTGTCGTTAATCCCCATAAAGTATTCTTCGACTTTTAAGAGGTAACCTCTTGTGTCCAGATACTCGCGGTAATCAGTGATGAGGGACACGATATTGAGATCGGTATTGTCCAAAAAGCGGCAATTCATGGAAGGATAATAGGGGGGCGCAAAACCGATGACCACCATAGGATCCTTATCTCCTAGAAACTCAAGGAGTCGCTGGATTTGCTGAATCGCAAGGCTCTGGTAGCTGGTCCCATTACGAAAATCTTGCTCCGCTTTTTTATTAGAAGCTTCTCTATAGTCTTGGTAGCCCTCTAAGGCTTGGCAACGTTCCTCTAGTTCTTGATAGGTGATGACTCTTGGCTTTGCAATAATATGGTCTTGGCCAGCCTGATCCTGCAAGTACTCGTACTTCTTGTAAAAGGCGTCCAAGGACTCCTGACTAAGCTCATAAATCCGCTGTAGGAGCTCTTGAGGTGTTTTCTTCAAATGCAACACACTGAAATAGCCAGCCGCATAAAGCACGGTCGATACATCGTACTGCTCCTTCAAATCTCTGAGATAGGACCAAGAAGGAAGGGGGGACGTTTCTCCCAAGGCCTGATCTGCCAGATCGGGATGAAGATCCAGCTGACTTGCGATGGCTACTAAGAGCGACAAGGCATTGATCCCTTTAAGGGGCTCCTTCATATGAGACAAAACGCCTTGCGCCACAACGACTGGCATGAGTTTACCAACTGTGCCGATGTGAAGGACCTTTTCTTTTCCTACCTCTGATTCAAAGGGTTCTGAATCCACTGCTAATACATAATTCAGATCAAAGGTTTCCTGCAAATCTGTGAGGAGGCCCAAAGCTCCCCGCATCCCACGTGAATAGGATTCCTCGTCTCCAACAGAGAGATAGAGCAGATTGACCTGACCTTCTGTAGGATCTGCTGCATAGGCTTCCAGTACCCCCAATTGAAGGGCCAATGCTGCTTTCATATCGCAAGATCCTCTGCCAAATTTCCATTCTCCAGAAGCTAAATCTTCCTGCATATCAGGTCGACTGTCCAGTCCTTTCAAGGCTTCTGCTACTTGATCAGAATCGAGTGCGATTTCCGACAAATTTCCATAGTCTTCTAGATCGACTGTATCATGGTGGTGGAAAAGGATAACTGTTTTTTTCTTTCCCTTATCAACCAAGGCCCAATTGACCGACCGATGCAAGTGATCCTGTGGCACCTGATAGCGCCCAAAATGGTCCGGATGGTCCTTGAAATAGGGGATCTGGCCAATCCGTTGATCCAGGTAGGCTTCGATTCCTTGCTCGGTCTCAGTGTTGGTAAAGCTTGGAATCGCCAAGGCTTCAGTAAAAATCGTTTCGATGCTCTCTCTATTGGTGGTTTTCACTTTTCTCCATCCTTCTTTTCTATTATTCATCTTTGTGAGCTTTGCCAAGTGACAACAGGCTGGTGAGCATGAGTCCTAGGAAGCCAAAGAGAGTCCAAGAGCTTGTTGCTTGACCTGTTTTTGGAAGGCTTGGTTGGCTTGACGCTTCTATTTTATCTTTATCAGCTCTTTGAGCCAATTCTTGTGCAGTTTCTTCTTTTTGTTCCTTACGGAAGTCCATCAGATCCCGACCGTGGCTTGGTTTTTGAGGAATTTCAGAAGCAGCTGGATTGGTTGGAGTCATTGGATTACTTGGAACAATTGGTTTTTCTGCTTGATCTACTGGACTTGGGTCTTGTTCAGGATCTACTTTTGGTTGAATGGTTGCAATTGGCAAGATCCGATCTGCCATTGTGGCATACTCTGTATCTTTTTCACTTGGTTGATAACGGAACAAGAGAGACCGACTGTTTTCTACGATTGGAATCGTTGCAGAAATAGAATCTGTCTTGAAGGTCACTTCATAAGGATCTGCAAAATAGATGTAATCCGGATCATAGGTGTGCAAACTCAAAACCAGTCGATGGCCTTTTTTCACTGTATAGAGATTTGGTTGCAGATACATGGTGTAATCATGATATTCGTTTTCTTTCAGATCAATAGAATGACTAGAACTTGCTGAGTCATAGCGAGATGCTGGATTAGCCAAATTCATCCAACCACGCGCAATCACCACACTCTTAACCTTGTGGGTCTTGTAACGTTTGAGAGGCAAGGTTTCAAGGTTGCTACCATTCCAGTAGCCTGTCTCATCGATGGTTTCCTTGTCTAATGTGCGTGTGCTATAACCGTCTTTATCATAGGTGATTTCTTCTTTGACCACATCAAAGTCTTCGTCTGAAACATCCATCAGGGTCGCACTGACATGGGCATGGTTTTTGTCTCCCTTGACAAATGCGGCGCTAAAATGTACAGGAATATGGCCTTTGATGGTGACATCTTGATCAACTGGTGCTACATAGGAAGCCGCTACTTCTGAGGAATGGAAGGCCGCATCTTGGTTGCGTGTGGTCCAGTTATTTCCCGTACCATAGTAATCCCCAGTCACTGTCACATCCTCCCGTTTGGAATAAATTCGAGCGGAGATGGCATTGTTGGTATCCCATTTATCAAAACGACGCCACTTGCTTGGATCCAAATTGTCCTGAGCTGTTACTTGTGGAAGGTTTTCAATCCCATTTTCAATACCATAGAGGTAATGGCTATACCAGAGATTCATCAGGTCATTAAAGGCTTGACCTGCGACTTCGGTTCCTGACCAACGAGTAGATGGATAAACGTGATTGCCCTGGTGGAGCAAGACCTTGGCATCGATCCCCGCCTTTTTATAGGCTTCTAACATGAGTTCAAAATGTTTGGGTTTGACATTGTCATCATTGAGACCTTGAATGATGAGAGGAGCCGCTTTCAAGTTGGCTGCGTTTAGCGTGTAGTCGCGTTTGGCATATTCTTCGTTGTAATTATGACCATCCTTGTGTTGGAGCTCATTAAGCTTGGTGATATAGGCTGCATAGTAATCCTTGACCTTATCCCAATCTTCCTTATCAAGGATTCGGCCTGAGGTATAGACAGATAGCCAAGATAGGTCATTGGAAGCTCCTGTATCCAGAGGAGATCCTTGGCTGTTGAAATGGTCGTACCAACTAGCAATCCCTGCAGCCGGCACAATGGTCTTGAGACCTTCAACACCAGTAGAAGCCACACCAAATGTTGTCGTACCTGCCCAAGACAAACCTGTCATGGCGACATTTCCGTTGGACCAGTCTGCCTTGACTTCATGGTTACTAGTCTTATCTGAGTAGGCTTTGCGTTTGCCATTGAGCCACTCCACGATATTTTTGTATGCTGCAACTTCAAGGTCAGAGCCGGTCGTATTGATCCCGTCTGATCCTTTTGAGCCCAAGCCACTGCTGGTCACCACTGCATAACCACGGACTAAGAAATAATTGTACCAGTTGAGATTTTCGTAATCATAATGCGTATAGTCTTCAGAGCTTTCACGCGGATTGACATAGTACCAATCCTTTGGATTGGTAGCCTTGGCCACTTCCTCAGTCGTAACGGTCTTGGTTGCTTGGCGTTTGGCAGGTTTTTCATAGAGCTTGGCCATATCGAAGTTTCCACCTTCTTTGAGACCAATTCCCTCTAAGGTACGCTCTTCTGTTGTTCCTGTTACATAAGGACTAGCTTCAAAAATGGTCGCAGCTTTATAGTCCCCATTGACAGCAGCTTTTGGCACCTGCACAAAAGTCTTAACCAAGTCAGGCTTGCCGTCGCCATCCGTATCATAATCGGTTTCCACATAGACAATATAGCGAACGATGTCACTCTTGTCATAGGAGTAATGCTCCGGATCGTCTCCTGGCGTAAATGGGAAAATAGGTTGTGCTTTGCCATTCAAAAACAGAGGAGTCTTCTTGTCTGCGCGGTAAGCAGCACGGAGCTGTTTGGCTACATCAACCATCGAAGTAAGATTAGTAACTGGAGCAGAACCCTCCACTCCTTCCTTGACCATCCCAAGGCTCTTAGCAAAAGCTAATCGGTCTTTATCAGTAGATCCGACTTGGTTTTCCTTGGTCGAAGCCCAGTTCAAGAGTTGATTGACTGCCTCCGTCACCGTAACTTCTTTTTCACGATCCTGGTCGGTTACAGTCGCACCAGTAATTTTAGCCAAATCCCCTTGGGTTACTTTTGGAGTCGCACTCACCTCTTGACTGCGAACGGCAGGCGTCGCAGGCGCAGGGCTTGACTGATTGGCTAGAGTGGACTCAACAGTTGGGGCGCTCACTACCGCTGGACTTACAGCAGGTTCTTCATGTCGCTCAGGTGTCGGGGAAGTTGGTAGAGTGGTTGGTTGGGTAGAGACGAGCGCCTCTTCCGCTTTTGCAGGCTGTACGGTTTCTTTATTGTCTCCTTGTGTTGAGCTCACTGTTTCAGTAACTTCAGATCTTATCGCTGGAGGAGTCACCGTCTCCTCAGTAGTTGTGCCGCTTACTTGATCTGCTTGCACATGCTGGGCGAGTACAGCAGGACTAATCAGTAAACCTGCAACGAGTAGAGAAACAAGAGTTGTTTTTTTCATAAAATGGTCTCCTTTCACCATTTTCAAAGTCAGTCCTGGCAGATAGCACTACCATTCTGACTCTATTATTTTATATACTTTCTTCATTTCTTTCATGTATGCGATTTTTTTCTAGGAAGGGCTTGTTTCCAGTGCAAACGTTTGTCCTATCCAACTATTTTTGGTAAAATAAGGACATTCACATGAAAGAAGAAATAAAAATGGAAAATCAAACCTTAATGCAATATTTTGAGTGGTATTTGCCTGCTGATGGGAACCACTGGACGCGTCTTGCTGAAGATGCGCAACACCTAGCAGACTTGGGTATTCGCAAGGTCTGGATGCCACCTGCCTTTAAAGCTACTTCTAACAATGATGTTGGTTACGGGGTCTATGACCTCTTTGATTTGGGCGAGTTTGACCAAAAAGGAACGGTTCGTACCAAATATGGCTTCAAAGACGATTATCTTCAAGCCATTCAAGCCCTCAAAGATGCAGGGATTCAACCAATGGCCGATGTCGTTCTCAACCATAAAGCTGCCGCTGATGGCTTAGAGGAATTCGAGGTCGTTGAGGTCGATCCGATGGATCGAAACAAGGTTCTCACTGAGCCCTTCACCATTCAAGGATGGACCAAATTCACCTTTGATGGCCGAAATGGCGCCTATAATGACTTCCACTGGCATTGGTACCACTTCACCGGCACTGACTACGATGCTTCACGTAATAAGAATGGGATCTACCAAATCCAAGGGGACAACAAAGGTTGGGCCCATGGAGATCTGGTAGACAAGGAAAACGGAAACTACGATTACCTCATGTACGCCGATATCGATTTCAAACATCCCGAGGTTGTAGAAAATCTCGACCAATGGGCTGAATGGTTTATCGAAACGACAGGGGTTGAGGGATTCCGTCTGGATGCGGTCAAACACATCGACTCCTTCTTTATGAAGAATTTCATCCACAATATTACCCAAAAGTATGGTGAAGATTTCTACGTCTTTGGTGAATTTTGGAATGGGGACACAGAAACCAACGATGAGTACTTGGAAAGCATTGATTACCTGTATGACCTGGTCGACGTAGCCCTCCACCAAAATCTCTTCCGAGCTAGTCAAGAGGGTGAAAATTTCGACCTTCGAACTATTTTTGACGGAACACTAGCGCTGAATCATCCTGAAGAAGCCGTAACCTTTGTGGACAACCATGATACCCAACGAGGGCAAGCCTTGGAATCTACCATTGAAGAATGGTTTAAGCCTGCAGCCTATGCCTTGATCTTACTTCGTGAAGCTGGTTTGCCTTGTGTCTTCTATGGAGACTACTACGGTATCAAGGGCAAATTTGCGCAAGAAAGTTTCCAAGAGGTCCTTGATCGTCTCTTACGGGTTCGTAAAGATCTGGCCTACGGGGAACAAACGGACTACTTCGATGATCCTAATTGCATCGGTTGGACACGCTCAGGTACAGAAGAAGCAGCACCGATTGCCTGCTTGATTTCCAATAATCAAACTGCTACAAAAGTTATGGAGATCGGCTCAACATACGCTGGTCTTACCTACTATGATGTCCTTGAAAATTGTAGCGAAACTGTCCAAGTTCAAGAAGACGGTACTGCCGAATTCCCAGTGGCAGAACGCTCTGTCAGCGTCTGGGTAGCCCAAGATACAGAGGGCCAATAACCAATAAATGTGATTTTCTCCTAGGATCTACCTGTTCCTAGGAGAATTTTTTCCTGTAAAATTTTTATAGGAAATACAGCTTCATTTTAGCATTATAAGAAAGCGCTGTCAACGGGTATCGCGTCTATTTGAAAGAAATAAAGAGCAAAAAAAAACTCGTTTTCCAGTTTGGAAAACGAGTCTTCTTTTTAGCTCAATTCTGCAATGATTTCTTTCAATTGGGCTTTCGTATGAACTCCAGCCACTTGTTTGACAACTTGTCCATCTTTTTTAAATAGAAGAGTTGGGATCGACATGATACCGAATTGACGAGCTGTATTTGGATTTTCATCGACATCCATCTTACAGATTTTCAAATCATCTTCATGTACTTCTTCTGCCAACTGATCCAAGATTGGAGCTTGCATGCGGCATGGACCACACCAAATTGCCCAAAAGTCAATCAGGACAAGGCCTTGGCTGGTTTCTTGTTCAAAAGTTGCATCTGTGATTACGTGTGCCATATTTCCTCCTTTTTCAGTAGTGACTACTGATTCTGCATTTCTACTTTTATTTTACACTAAATGATGCCATTTTAGAAATATTTGCTACGGGGACTCCTTAGGCATCTTCTCTCTTTTTGCGCCAAAAGATGAAGCTAGAAGCTGTTAGGCTGATCACCCCTAAGAGACCCAGAGCATGATCTTTGCTCCCTGTTTGAGGAAGGGTATGGTCTACCTGCTCTCCTCCGACTACAAGAGTTGCAGCTTGAGGATCTTCTGCCAATCCTTGTGAAACAAATTGAGTTCCATAGGATACAGCTAGTGAAAGATGAGGTTGCCCTTGTCTTGCTGATGCTGTTTGCATCTGTTCATCTTTTTCAGGAAGAGTTTGACTTGGTTGGACAAAGTATTCTGGGCTTGGCAGTGTATACTCTTCCTTGTAGTGTACTTCTGGAGCAACTAGAGCAGCTCCTTCAACTTCTGGCAAGTTTGCATAGTCTGTATCTGTTGCACTTGGCACATAGGCTGCCTTTTGGGCGCGGGTCTTTTCGACAATTGGAATCGCCGCCTGGATAGAATCTGTCTTAAAGGTCACTTCATATGGATGCTCCACCGTTAAATCAGATGGGTCATAGGTGTTGAAAACAAGCGCTAACTTGTGACCTTTCTTAACCGTATAGAGATTTGGTTGGAGATAGACTGTATAATCGTGGTATTCTCCTACTTTAGGCTCGATGCTAGCGCGTGAGCTTGCTGAATCGTAGCCAGACTCAGGGTTCGCAAGGTTGATCCAGCCTTTTGCGATGACCTTGTACTTGGTCTTGATGGTTTCGTATTCGGCAACAGATAGGTTGCTTAAATTGCTTCCCATCCAAAAACCGTCTGCTGTTTTATCTTGCTTGACGCTACCATTTCCTACCACGTCAAAGTCCTCATCTGCCACGTCTACCAAAAGGGCGTTGATTTGGAAATTCTTTCCTTGACCCTTGGCCAGAGCTGCCTTGAAATGAACCGGGATGTGGCCCTTGATCGTAGTGTCCTCAGTAACATCAGAAACGAATGTCAGATTGGCCTTAGAGGAGGCTTTGCTGACTGTTTCATTACGGTTAGCGATCTCAACACCTGCAGCCGCATAATCACTTGAAATGGTTTCTTCCAAGCGTTTCGACTGAGCATTCAAGAAGAGACGCTGACTGCTCTTCCAGTTATCATAACTGGTCCACTTACTTGGATCATAGTTATTTTGAGCTAGAACCGCTGGCAAGCTTTCGACGTGATTGTCCACACCATAGAGGTAATGGGTCAGCCAAGTATTGAGTAGGTCATAGAAATCTTGTCCCTTGGCTGTGATCCCATAGCCACGAGACATAGCTGCTGGATAGACGTGGTCTCCTTGGTGGAGATAGAGCTTGACATCTTGGCCCGCTTTCTTGAGCGCATCGTACATGAGTTCAAAATGTTTGGTCTTGACATTGTCATCGTTCAAGCCATGGACGATCAGGGCGCTGGTCTTGAGATTTTCTGGATGAAGGGTATAATCCCGCTCCTTCCAGACATCACTGTAGTTGCGATCATGAGCGTACTGGTCCTTGTTCAATTGGTTGATGTAGTTGGAATAGTTTTGCCAAATCCCTGCCCAATCGTCTTGGTCCAGCATCCGTGTGCTAACGTAGAGAGAGAGCCATGAAAGGTCACTATAAGGTGCATTGCCAAATTGGGTCCCTTGGCTATTGAAATAATCATACCAAGAAGCAATTCCTGCTGCTGGAACGATGGTCTTTAGGCCTTCTACGCCTGTCGCTGCCACACCAAAGGTTGTGGTGCCAGCCCAGGATAGACCGGTCATTGCGACATTGCCACTTGCCCAGTCTGCCTTGATTTCGATATTGCTGGTCTTATCGGTGTAGGCTTTGCGTTTACCATTGACCCATTCGATGATATTCTTGAAAGCATTGATTTCGAGGTCAGATCCGGTTGTATTGAAGCCTTCTGATCCCTTGGTCCCAAGTCCAGCACTCGAGATAAAGGCATAGCCTCTGACCAAGAAATAGTCGTACCAGTTGAGATCTTCGTAGTCATAGATATACTCGTAGGGACTGTAGTAGTACCAATCCGATGCCTTGGCTTTTTTCGCTGCTTCTACTGTTGTTTCACTGCTTACTGGCTTTCTCTTTGCAGGTTGGCTGTGCAGTTTCTTCATATCATAGCTACCGTCTGTTGGAAGCCCCAAACTTTCGAGGGTCACGTAGTTTTCGTCTAGCGTCCCCGCTACGTAAGGGCGCGCTTCGAGAATAGTGGCTGCCTTAAAATCCCCTTGAGCGACTGCTTTTGGTAATTGAACAATGGCTTTGACTAAGTCAGGCTTGCCATCTGCATCGGTGTCATAGTCCGTTTCGACATAGACTGGGAAGCGCACAATTTGGCTGTCCTCATATTTGTAGTCTTGGTCTTCTTTTTCTCCCGTCGTATAAGGGAAAATCGGCTGGGCACGACCATTTAAAAAGAGCGGACTTTTCTTTTCAGCCCGGTAGGCATCGTAGAGTTTCTTAGCTGTTTCATACATCTTGGCCAATTCTGGCTGACTGACCTTACGGTTTAGATCTTCTGATTTTTCAATCAAGCCTAAACTCTTGGCAAAGCGTTCGCGATCTGCTTGGCTTTGGCCCAATTGGCTAGGATCTGTTGCTGCCCATTGGAGCAAGCCATTAACAGCATCTTGGACCGTCAACTCTTTAGAGGCCTGATCCGCTGCAAGGGTGCTACCTGTAACCTTTGCCAAATCCTGACTTTTTGCCGGAGCTTCTGAAGGAGGAGCAGATTGAGGTGCAGCTTCCCTGTTTGTTGCTACTGGACTTGCTACTGGGACCGAAGGCTCACTTTGTCTTGTGTTTTCTTCTGTAGCAGGGGCTACTTGATTGGCACCTGCCGTCCGATCAAGCGATGCCTCACTCAAGCTCGCTCCTTCTTCACTAGTGACAGCACTTGCGTCACTTGTTTTCGGTCTTGCTTCAGTAGATGGAGCATGAACCACTTCTGTCGATGGTGCTAACTCTTCTGTCTGCTCATCTGCGGCTGCTACTTGGTGCAAAACCATTGGCGCGATCAGTAAGCTCGATGCGACAATGGAAACCATTGTTTTCTTTTTCATGTCAGTCTCCTCACTTTTTGTAATCAACACTCCCATTATACTATGTAAGCGTTTTAATATCAAACAGATATTCATCTGATCCACAAAAAAACCGAGGCATCAGCCTCGGTTATCGATCCTTATTTAACGTGTTTCTTAAGATCTTCTTGTGCTTTTTTATTTGACTCTGCTTGTTCTTTTTGCCATTTTTCAAGGGCTTTGTTGTAATCAGTACTTGTCACAGCTTTGTCTTGGAGTTTCATTCCTTTGTAGATCACGTGGTCTTTTCCTTTACCACCAGTCCATGCAAATGGAGCTGAGAATGGTTCGATACGTGTCAAGAATGGACGTCCAGTTGATGAAGAAGTTGGCATAACAAGGGCGCTATCAGTCAACCAAGCTTGCGCAGCCGCATATTTTTCATAGCGTTTGTTGACGTCTTGTGTTTCTGCACCAGCATCTTTGATCATCTTTTCAAAGTCGTACAGACCAACTTTTTTAGCTGCTTCATTGTTTTCACTTGGGTCAAATCCAAGGAAAGTCTTAGTATTTTCACCAGATGAAGCTTTCAAGATATCCATGTAAGTTGATGGGTCTTGGTAGTCAGGGCTCCATCCAACATTATCAGAGAGATCCCAGTCTTCGCCAGCCGCATTTGGCGCAAAGAGGGTCACATTTTGAAGGTCTTCTTTCGAAAGCATTTGGATATCGATGACGACATTTTCTTTACCAAGCGCTTCTTCAACTGATTGTTTGAAAGATTGCACCCGTTGAACTCTTGATGGAGTCGTTTGATCTACAGGCATATCGATGTGAATTGGGAATTTCACACCTTCTGCTTCCAAGGCAGTCTTCGCTTTTGCAAACTCTTCCTTCGCTTTCTTCGCATCGAAGAGACCGTTTTGACCATCATCTAGTTTAGTAGATTTCCACTCATCTCCATAGGTATCCAATTGTGTTTTCACCAATTCACCGAAGGTCTTGCCATCAGCTTGGACAAATGTTGGTGGAATGTAGAGGTTACGGATGATCTTGCTTGCTCCGTCTTTTCCGTTCAATTGGGCAGCATAAGCTTCACGGTTGAAGGCAAAGCTGATCGCTTGACGGAAGTCCTTGTTCAAGAGGGCTTTCTTAGTAGATTGTTTTTCTTCATCGGTCTTCTTAGCTGTGTGTTTGTAAGATTGACGGTCGATGTTGGTACCAATGACATAAGAAGCAGCATCTTGAGGAGTGTAGGTGATTTCGTCTTTAAATTCTTTGGCTTGCTCTGAGTAACCAGATCCAGTTGGGAAGAGTTTTGCCAAGCTAAGAGCATTTTCACCGAATGATTTCGCTAATTTACTTTGGTCTTGTCCATCGTAGAATTCCAATTTTACATCTGAGACGTAGACCTTGTCTTTATCCCAGTAGTTTTCATTCTTAGTCATTTCGATAGAAGATTTTGAAGTAAAGCTCTTCAAGATGTAAGGACCATTGTAAAGAAGGGAGCTAGTATCACTTGCTTGAGCGAATTTATCCCCTTTTGATTTTACGAATTTTTCGTTGACAGGGAAAGTGATCCCAAGTGTCAATTTAGAGTTCCAGAAAGATTCTGGTTGGTTCAAAGTGATTTGAAGGGTATGATCATCAACTGCTTTTACTCCTACAGCTGAGAAATCTTTATTTTTACCGCTGACATAGTCATTCAAGCCCTTGATAGAATCTTGGATGATGTAGAGCATTTCTGATTTATTATCAGCTGCATATTTGATCCCTGTGACGAAATCTTTAGCCGTGACATCCGCATACTCTTCGCCTTCTGAATCATACCATTTAGCATCGTCACGAAGTTTATAAGTGTAAGTCAAGCCATCTTGGGAAACTGTCCAATCTTTTGCAAGAGATGGAATCAAGTTACCGTACTTGTCATTTTCAAACAAGCCATCAATCAAGTTTCCTGTGATATCGTGGGTTGCTGCTTTACCAGATGTGATATAGTTCAAGTTTTCAGGCTCCGTCTCATAGACATATGAGAATTTTTGGCCGTTGCTTGAGCTAGATGATTTCGAACCACCAGAACAAGCTGCTAGGATCCCTGCTGAAAGGAGAGCAACTCCCGCAAGTGCAATGACATTTCTTTTTTTCATGTAAATCTCCTCAAGAAATTTTAAGTTTATTTTAAGATTATACCACAAAGGTTTTCAGAAGAAAAGGAATTTTCAGAAAATTTTAGTTATATAAAAAAACTACTCCGGAGAGTAGTTCCAATTTTTAATCTACCAAGTCGCTCTTGAGGTAGGCATCGACCATGCGCTCTGTTGCGACTACAGAATCCAAGTGAGTCCGCTCATATGAGTGGCTAGATTCGATCCCTGCTCCGAGGAGGGCATGTTTGACTTCTGCTCCTGCGCTCATGGCTGCAGAGGCATCTGATCCATAGAAAGGATAGATATCCAACTTATAAGGGATTTCTTGAGCTTTTGCCAAGGCTACTATATGCTGACGGAATTCGTAGTGGTATGGTCCTGAAGCGTCTTTGACACAGATGGATACCGTGTATTCATCCGTCGCTTGGTCGTCTCCCATAGCTCCCATGTCCACTGCCAAGTATTCGACTACTTCAGCCGGAATACTTGAATTAGCCCCATGCCCCACTTCTTCAAAGACTGAAAAGGCAAAGGTGGTCGTTACTGGCAATTGGATCTGTTCTTCCTTGTACACGCGCAGAAGATTCAAGAGAACCGCCGCACTCACCTTGTCATCTAAGTGGCGAGATTTAATAAAGCCAGTATCTGTCACAATGGTCCGGGGATCAAAGCTGACAAAATCACCTACTTCAATGCCAAGGGCACGGGTTTCTTTTTCATTGGTCACTTTTTCATCCAGACGGACTTCCATATTGTCCTGGGTCCGCTCGACAGTTCCAGCATCCTTGTAGACATGGCAAGAAGTCTGATGGACCAAAATTGTCCCCGAATGGGTCTTTCCTGTATTGGCTACATGGACTGTACAATTTTCCCCTTCAATCATATTCCAAGGGAAACCACCGATACGGTCTAGCTTGAGGCGACCATCTGCTTTCACAGCGCGGACAATAGCCCCCAAGGTATCCACATGGGCTGTGACATAGCGTTGCTTGTCTGTGATCACACCAGGAACGGTCACATTCACGCCTCCCTTAGCCGTCCGAGTTACCTCATACCCAAAGCCCTCAATGGTTTTGACCAAATAGTCTGCGATCTCACGTGTAAAACCGGTCGGTGAAGGAATGGCTGTCAATTCCTGCAAATAAGTCACTGTCTGATTCATAATGCCTCCAAATGTGTTTTTCTTTATTCTAGCATGAAATAGGTGGAATAGCTAGAGGAGAGATTACAGGTTAGCGTTTTTCAACTCTTCCCGTACTTGCATTAGGAGAAAGCCAGAGTTCTATTTATATTTTCAACACATTTTGGGAGAGATTCATCTAGTGCACTTAAAATAAAAAAAGAAACTTGTCCACAACTAACGGTGTCTAAACAAGTTCCACGCAGGCTATTTCAATGGTGATACATAATTATCAGGATAAAATATGATGTAATTTTTGACAATATCTGTTAGACTATCTTCAGTTATGTTTCTCCACTTATGGAGATAGAAGGTTTCAGACTTGAGAACAGAGTGAAACCATTCGATACAGCCATTATCTGCTATTTTGTCTCTTTTCTGAGAATTCTTACACTCCTGTTTCCAGCGATAAAGGTGGAGCGTTTGACGCCGAAACATTCTAAAATAATCGATACAGGGCACGTTTTCTTATACTCTTCTACTAGCTTGATAAGACTTACTTTGTCGATTCTCTTATCAAGTTCTGATACTTTTTTAGTAATTCTACCTGCAAACGTAACTGTTCCACTTCAGATAACTGTTTCATCCCATTACCATAAGTATATTGTTTCCCCACGGGTTGTTGGAAACGGTACAATTCATCATTCTGATACCATCGCTACCAGGTCTTGGCCTGACTAGCATTTTTGATGCTGAGGGTATCCATGATAACTTTATTTGATTTGCCTGCCTTCTTCATTTCGATACAGGCTAGTTTAGTTTCTACTGAATATGCTTTTTGACCATAACAAAACACCCCTGTTTCTAGTTTACCAGAATTCAACAGGAGTGTTTTCTTGTGTCTCATTTTATGGGTGCAGTGCCGACCCTAGGGATTCTTTCGTTCTCATATATACGTCATTAGTATAGGCTAATTTGATTTAAATTCCAAGAGAAATAACATTTTACATAAAAATCAGTGGGTATTTTACAATTTTTGCATATAATAGAGCTAAAAAACAATTGGTTTTAAGAATTCTTATCTGAAACATTCGGAAATTCCCCTTAACCGTAGCGGAAAGTTGTTTTCTTCTCCTATTTATAATAGACTATCACTAACATTAGATGAAAAGGTGACTCTATGACTATAAATCAACTGCTTCAAAAGCTGGAGCCTACTAGCCCTATCCTTCAAGCTAACTTTGGAATTGAACGCGAAAGTCTTCGTGTCGATAGACAGGGAAAATTAGCACATACGCCTCACCCTTCATGGCTAGGAGCTCGAAGTTTCCACCCTTATATTCAAACAGATTTTTGTGAGTTTCAGATGGAACTCATCACACCAGTTGCTAAATCTACCACTGAGGCTCGTCGATTTCTTGGAGCCATTACCGATGTAGCTGGACGTTCCATCAGTAAAGATGAACTTCTCTGGCCCTTGTCCATGCCTCCTCGTATCAACGCCCAAGAAATCCAAGTTGCCCAACTGGAAAATGAATTTGAACGCCATTATCGTAACTACCTGGCCGAAAAATACGGAACTAAACTACAAGCTATCTCAGGTATCCACTATAATATGGAACTAGGGAAAGATTTGGTTGAAGCCCTATTCCAAGAAAGTGACCAGATTGATATAATTGCTTTCAAAAACGCCCTCTATCTTAAGCTGGCTCAAAACTACTTGCGCTACCGTTGGGTGATTACCTATCTTTTTGGGGCTGCACCTATTGCTGAGCAAGGATTCTTCGACCAAGAAGTTCCAGAACCTGTGCGTTCCTTCCGTAACAGTGACCACGGCTATGTCAATAAGGAAGAAATACAAGTATCTTTTGCAAGCCTAGAAGACTATGTCTCTGCCATCGAAAACTATATCGAACAAGGTGATTTGATTGCGGAAAAGGAATTTTACTCGGCTGTTCGTTTCCGTGGACAAAAGGTTAATCGCTCCTTCCTTGACAAGGGAATCACCTACCTAGAATTCCGTAACTTCGACCTCAACCCCTTTGAGCGTATCGGTATTAGCCAAACTACCATGGATACCGTACACCTACTCCTTCTAGCCTTCCTCTGGCTGGATGCCCCTGAAAATGTTGATCAGGCTCTGGCTCAAGGTCACGCGCTGAATGAAAAAATTGCCCTCTCTCATCCTTTAGAACCTCTACCTTCTGAAGCTGAAACTCAGAACATTACGACAGCTCTAGACCAACTGGTGCAACATTTTGGGCTTGGTGACTATCATCAAGGGCTGGTCAAACAAGTTAAAGATGCCTTTGCAGATTCCAGTCAGACACTAGCTGCTCAACTTCTTCCTCATATCAAAGACAAGTCCCTTTCTGACTTTGCCCTTGACAAGGCGCTTGCCTATCATGATTACGACTGGACTGCCCACTATGCCCTTAAGGGTTATGAGGAGATGGAACTTTCTACCCAGATGCTGCTCTTTGATGCCATTCAAAAAGGGCTTCATTTTGAAATCCTAGATGAGCAGGATCAATTCCTTAAACTCTGGCATAAAGATCATGTCGAGTACGTCAAAAATGGTAACATGACCTCAAAAGACAACTATGTAGTTCCTCTTGCCATGGCTAATAAAACCGTGACCAAAAAAATCCTGGCTGATGCTGGCTTCCCTGTCCCTGCCGGCGACGAATTTACCAGTCTAGAACAAGGTCTAGCCTACTATCCTCTTATCAAGGGCAAGCAAATTGTGGTTAAACCAAAATCAACCAACTTCGGTCTGGGCATTTCCATTTTCCAAGAGCCTGCCAGCCTTGATAACTATAAGAAAGCTCTCGAGATTGCCTTTGCAGAAGATACAGCTGTTCTTGTTGAACAATTTATCCCAGGAACCGAATACCGTTTCTTCATTCTGGACGGGCGTTGTGAGTCTGTCCTCCTTCGTGTCGCTGCTAATGTTGTCGGTGATGGCAAACACACCATTCGTGAATTAGTCGCTCAGAAAAATGCCAATCCATTGCGAGGCCGTGACCACCGCTCACCTCTGGAAATCATTAAGCTAGGAGACATCGAACAATTGATGTTGACTCAGCAAGGTTATGCACCTGATGATATTCTCCCAGAAGGGAAAAAGGTCAATCTCCGCCGTAACTCCAACATTTCTACGGGTGGTGACTCTATTGATGTCACTGAGACAATAGATTCCTCTTACCAAGAATTGGCAGCAGCTATGGCAACTAGCATGGGGGCCTGGGCTTGCGGGGTTGACCTCATCATTCCAGATAAAACTCAGCCTGCTAGCAAGGAAAAACCTCATTTCACTTGTATCGAGCTCAACTTCAATCCCGCTATGTATATTCACACCTATTGTGCTGAAGGTCCTGGACAAGCTATCACTCCAAAAATTCTAGACAAGCTTTTTCCAGAAGTTGCCACAAGTCAAACCTAAAACCTAATTCTTAGGAACAAACAAATCACCTTTATCTCGATGATATGATACCTCTTAAGTAGACAAGGTAAATACCTAAAATCTACGGCTCTTTGTCAACTTTAGTGGGTTGAAGAAAATCTAAGCTCGAGAAAGGACAAATTTCGTCCTTTCTTTTTTGATATTCAGAGCGATGAAAATTCACTTCTTGAAGTTTTCAAAGTTCCGAAAACCAAAGGCATTGCGTTTGATAAGTTTGATGAGATTATTAGTCGCTTCCAATTTTGCGTTGGAATAGGATAACTGAAGGTCATTGATGATTTTCCCTTTGTCCTTTAGAAATGTTTTAAAGACAGTCTGAAAAAGAGAATGAACCTTCTTTATATTGTCTTCAATGAGTCCAAAAAATTTCTCTGGTTCCTCATTCTGAAGGTGAAAAAGCAAGAGCTGATAGAGATTATAGTGGTATTTCAAGTCTTCTGAATAGCTCAAAAGCTTGTCTAGGATTTCTTTATTGCCTAAATTGTCAAATTAAGTTAGACTTTTCAAGTAACTCAGAAAAACTTGGTAGGGTGATTGAAATAGTTCTAATGGGAATTCATAGACTACCCTCTGTTCAGCTATTCCCCCTTCATCTGTAACAAAAAAATATTTCTCATGATGTCGCCAAATATGTTGTCCATAACCTTTTATTTCCTCAAACTTACTAACTTCTTCTCATTGTAGTCTTGTTGGTTTCATTTTATACCTTCCTTATTTAAGCGGTGATACATAATCATCTGGAAGTTTCCCTCTCCAGTCAATCCACATTTGCTCAGCAATCGGAATTAATCTTTTAAGCTCTTCCTGAGTAAATAATTCTCTAGTTTCAGGTATATCAATTAATGATGTGGGACTCTCTTCTATGAATCGTTTCTCACTAGCTTTCTTTTCTTCTTCCGTCGGTGGCCAACAGTCATTTTGAACTTTCCAGGAAACTTCTTGGAACGTTCTCTCTCCACTCTCTAATAGAGCAAATAATTCTTGTGGGAGTTCATAGATTACTAACCAAGAAGCTACGGTGCCTTCTTCTAAAACTAAATAATACTTGTCCTCATTTTTCCAGATTGACTTCCCGTATCCTTCTACTTCTTCAAACTTGATAACATCTTCCCATTCTAGTTTTGTTGGTTTCATTTTATACCTTCCTTATTTAAGTGGTGACACATAATCATTTGGAAGTTCTCCTTCAGATTCAATCCACTGCTTCTCAGCAACCGGAATCAATTCTTAGTTTCGTTATCAAATCAATAAATCTATTGTCCATCAATTCTCTTTTTTTAACTCTTTCTCTAATTGTTTTAAGACTACTAAAATTTCGCTTTTATAATCCATTGTTTCATCTACAAATCTTCTTGCTAAACTAAAAAAACTAATGTTATCGATATTTTCTCCTCTTCCTATACGCTTAGTTAAGTTATATATATCCTGTATAATTCCCGGGTATAACTTCTGACTTGGATATTCTAAGTCAATTAAATCTTGTAATTTGTCTGCATACTTCATATATTTGTTTTCCATAATTCAAAACCTCAATTTGGTACAGCTCGTATTCCATTATCCAGTCTAATGGCCATGGATTTGGTAATAAAACTTGATCAGCTTCTCTGTAAATCTTCTAATTATATGCTACCGTATTCTATTAAATGGTTGATAGTGATCTTCAATAAACCAAATTGAACCATCATCACCAATGACTATTCGTTCAGGGCCCCGAGATTTACCTTTTTGATAAGGATGAACATCCAATTTGTTACCATAAAACAGATCCATAAAAATTTTCCCATTTTTTAATTTTCCACTATGTAAACTTGAAAACTCTTGACCTTACCGTCAACAACATGTTTTTTAACATCACTTTCCCACCAAGGAAGAACATTTTCTTCCAAAATTTCTAAAAATAAGTCTTTAGAAGATAAGTCATCTTTTAAGAAACTATCATAATTTTCAAAAATAAAGCTGTATTCTTCAGCTTTTATCCATGAGAGGTCCGTTAGCCAATCCGTAATAGACGACCAATTATTCGCATCGGGAAGGCCGACAGTTTTTTCAAGAAAATGAAATAGCACTTCTTTGTTTTGGATCTGCTTCCCATCAAAAATTGCTACAAAGCCACTGAAAGGCAATCGATCTTTCAATTCAAGTTTTGTAATGTAATGAATTCTATTTTTCACGATTTCATACCTCTCACTATATCTTTCTCGGAATGGTAGTTTTTTATTGACATCGAATTCATTTATGGTCACTGGAAAACTATCTTCCCCTCTTTTCATTCTTTCTTCCTTCTTCTCTCCATATTTAGGATCAATTATATTAAATAAGCGAATTTGTTCTTCTTGAAAAAACCTATCATAAAGTTCAATGTCCCCACTAGCTTTATTCCAAGCATCCTGTGAGGCTATTTTAGTAACATATGATTGTAAAAGATAATAAAGAATATCTTCCTTATTATCAAATTTTTTCTCAGAATTTATTTTGCCTCGTTCAACACTAACAATGTAGTAATGATCGCCCTCTAAATAAATAGTACGTCCTTCTGGTAAGAATAGAGATGGTTTTTCCTCTGTAAATAAATCCGACTGATTCAGATTTGACTCCCCTATTTTTAATAGTAACTTCGCTAATTCTTGCTTTAAATGCATTATTTTCACCTCGTTCAATGCCGTTTAGATAACTACGCTCTCACCATCCATTCTCATGATAAAATTTATCAACTAATTCCCAATCATAATCAGAAATAGCTGAATGATTATCAAGTTTCCTTACGTCAATTCCTAATTTTCTTAATGCAGCTAAAGACATATGCCCCAAACAAATTGGACCTAAAACTGAATCATTGACAGACAGTCTGACAGAAATTTCTATTAATTTATGAATCACGTCAATCTCATTGATCTTACTGTTAACAATTTCTTTAATGATATGGTAGGAGACTATAGGATTTAAATCTATATTATTTATTAAGTCCTCTTTTTGATATGTTTTATCTTCAATTTTTTTAAGAATATTCACCTTATACTCCTGCTATCATAATGACGTGTTCATCCATTTCACTATTTCCCTTAAATCCTATTCTACCAAAATATGCCCATGAATTCATACTAAAACAAAAAGAGAGCAGCAAACTGAGCTACTCTCCATTTTGTTTATTTTTCTACCATTCCGCCCTTGATAAGACTGTCTTTCGTTACTGAATAACTAACTGTTTTGTCATGTAGGGGATTAAAGCCTGGGACGATTTCTTTTAATTTATTAAAATCGATTTTTGTGTAATCAATAGTATTGCGAATATAAAAGATTCCGTCTTTGTATTCTGATGTCAGTTCAAATCCATGGCCCATCAGATCTTTGAATTTTTCTTGGCTCTTAGCAACGGCTTCTTTCATGGTTTCAAGAGGATTCTCACCAGGAACTTTTGAGACATCGTAATCATCAACTTTTTCTTGTAATAACAAGGTATCTCCCTTGTAATACAAGGTTACAGTGGTCTTACCTGCTTCATCACTCGTTTCGAGAACGGTTTTTTGTGCACCTGCTAGTGCATCCTCTTTTTTGCTTTCATCAGTTGATGACTCTTTTTTCTTTTCTTTAGCAGATGATTTGCTTGTTGCTTTACTGGTCGCTTTAGTGGACGATGGACTAGTAGATTTCGTAGTCTCTTTTTGTCCGCAACCAGCTAAAAGAAGACCCGCTGTCAAGAAGACGGCTAACATTTTTGTGGTTTTATTCATTTTGAATACCTCACTATTTTATGATGGTTAGGGAAATGACTGACGTCTGAAATGAGTCATTTAGCAAGATCAACTGTCGTTTTAGATGTTATTAGATAAGCCTCAAAAATGATGGTTGCAGTCCCCTCCTTATCGATCATTGTAGCCATCTGGGTGGCTGGAATGCCAAGCCCAGGCTGTTTGGATAATGGTTTCGATATTGTCAAATTTGGGTTGCCAACCAAGGATGGCACGCGCTTTTTCAGATGAGGCAATCAAGGTATCTGGATCTCCTGGTCTGCGATCGGCCAGCTCAAGTGGGATCGGATGTCCTGTCACCTTGCGGGCTGCTTCAACGATTTGAAGATTGGAAAATCCGGTCGACGAGCCCAGGTTAAAGGCAGTCGATTCATTCCCATTACGCAGATACTCAACCGCTAAAAGATGGGCATCTGCCAAGTCAAATGGATGGACGTAGTCCCGAACATTGGTGCCATCTGGTGTCTTGTAGTCATCTCCAAAAATAGAGATCTTCTCGCGTTTGCCTTGGGCCACTTGCAAGACGATCGGCAAGAGATGAGTCTCTGGTCCATGGTCTTCTCCGATGGATCCATCTGGCTTGGCACCCGCTACATTAAAGTAACGAAGGGGCACATACTTGATCCCGTAGGCTTGATCGGCCCAACGCATGATGGTTTCCATCATGAGCTTGCTTTCACCATAAGGGTTGATTGGTTTTTGCGGAGTGGTTTCAAGAATCGGAATTTCTTCTGGAATGCCGTAGGTGGCAGCAGTTGAAGAAAAGACGATGTAGTGCACCCCACATTCATGCATGACTTCCAAGAGTTTGACCATGCCTGCTGTATTGTTATCAAAATATTTCAATGGATCTGCCATAGACTCAGCAACCAGTGAGTAGGCCGCAAAGTGGATGACCGCATCGATATCGGCATGTTCCTTAAACACAGTGCGCATAAAGTCTTGATCCGCCAGGTCTCCTTGGTAAAAGACGGCATCTGGATGCACCGCTGCACGGTGGCCTGTGACCAGTCTATCGACCACGACGACTTTTTCCTGTCCTTCATTGACCAAACGGTCCACCATGTGGGAACCGATATAGCCAGCTCCTCCGAGTACGAGTATTGCCATTTGTTTTCCTTTCGCTTCTTGTCTTCTCTCTTATTGTACCAAATTTCTGCCGCTTCTCCATACTTAAAGTGTCGCAACAAAGCGTCTAAAGGCAGCTTGTCCTTCTGCTGTTCGCTTGTAGACTCCAGCATCTTCGAGCACGCGCGAAAAGATCTGGCCAACTGATTCACGGACAAGGGCTTTTGCCTCTGCTTCGTCTGTGATGGCTGGGTGAGTGGCTTTCAAATCATCTGCCCAAGCCTGGTGGTAGGTTGCCACTGTGCTCTCACGCCCAAGCAAATAGTCTTGAACCTGCTTGAGCTCTTCTTTGAGACGAGGTGGCAAAATGGCCAAGCCCATGACTTCGATCAGGCCGATATTTTCTTTTTTGATGTGTTGCACATCCGCGTGTGGATGATAAATGCCATCGGGATGCTCTGGTGAGGTTTGGTTGTCACGGAGCACCAAGTCCAGTTCATAATGCCCATCACGAATCCGTGCAATGGGGGTAATGGTATGGTGGGGCTGACCATCGGATACCGCTAAAACTTGAGCCGCTGGATCCGAGTAGCCTCGCCAGGCTGTTAGGATATGGTCTGCCAGGGCAATCAATTGCTCCTTGTCAACTGAATTCAAACGAAGAACTGACATGGGCCAGTTAACAATTCCTAGTGACACTGCTTCAAATCCCCCAATGGTGAAACTTTCCTCAACAAGAGCCAGCTCCATAGGGAAGGTGTGGCGTCCGCCTTGGTAATGATCATGAGTCAGGATGGATCCCCCTACAATGGGAAGATCTGCATTGGACCCTGCAAAATAGCCTGGAAAAGTCTCGACAATGGTCAAGAGTCGCTCAAAGGTCTTGCGACTAATGGCCATGGGCACATGCTGGCTATCAAGGAAAATGCAGTGTTCATTGAAGTAGGCATAAGGGGAATACTGGAAGCCCCAATCATGACCGTCCATATCAAAGCGGATGATCCGATGATTGGCCCGGGCTGGATGGTCTAGGCGGCCTTGATAGCCTTCATTTTCAAAGCACAATTGGCAGGCTGGATAATGACTGGCTTTTGCAAGCTTGGCCGCTGCAATGTCTTTAGGATCTTTTTCAGGTTTTGACAGATTGATGGTGATTTCGAGAGAACCGTAGGGAGTTTCAGCCTCAAAGGCAATATTTTGCGCAATGGCCTCTACCTTGATGTAATCATTGCGTTTAGAGAGGGCATAGAAATCCGCAATCGCGTCTTCTTTGGACTGACGGTAGGTCTCCCAGAAACGATGGTTGACCTGACTAGGGCTAGGGGTGATCCAATCCATCAACTCCGCACCCAAACTGTCTTTTGCGGCCATACTATCCTGGATCTTGCTATTTGCAACAGCGATCTCTACCAGCTGATCTTTAAGTGCGATCAACTCTTCTTTTTGAGCTGGGGCGTCTAGCCCTTCTTCTCCAACGCGACTCATGATGCGATTTTTTAGATAAATCCGATCCATCTCTTCGTAATCACTCGCCGCAATGACGGCTGTGACAAATGCGTCTAAAATTCCCTGATTCATTGATTCTCCTTCTTACGTTTTAAATAGTCTCTGACAGCATCCAAATCCTGGAAAACTTGTTCTGCTTTAGTTAAGAAAGACTGTGCTGGTACTTTTAAATCTGGAACACATATGACTGGGATTCCAGCCCGATAGGCTGCTTCAATCCCTGCTTCACTATCCTCTAGCACTAAGCAATTCTCTGGTAAAGCATTCAAATCACTACAAGCCTTTAAAAATATATCTGGGTAAGGTTTACTTCGTTTGACATCTTTTGCAAAAACTAAATGGTCAAATAGGGACAGTATCCCATTGCTATCCAAGATCATTCTAGCCCGAGATTCAACACTTGAAGTTGCTAGGGCGATTGGGATGCCCTCTGTTTTCAAAAAAGTAAGTAAATTCTTAGCACCTTTTTTTAAATTGACACCTTGAGCTAAGATTTGAGCTTCCAGCTCATAAACTCTATCCAAGGTTTGGTCAAAGTTCCAGGGTAAATCATAGCTATCCAAAAATCGTTGAACATTCTCCTCTTCCCTATGTCCACTGTAGTCTCTAGAGTAGGTTTCTTCTGTGAAAGGAATTCCAAAATCTCTAAGCAATTCTTGATAAACTTTTAGAGAAATGATTTCAGTATCGGCTAATAAGCCATCTAAATCAAATATTACAGCTTCCATTATTATCACCTAGTCTAAAACTCGTGTCCCTGCCGCAACTTCTGCAATATAAAAGCTAGGCGCATAGCCAACGACTTCTTCATAGCGTTTGCCGACAGCTTCTTCAAATGCTTCAACTTTATCTTTGTTTACGAGAGCGATGGCGCAACCGCCAAAGCCTGCTCCTGTCATACGAGCACCCAAGACGCCTTCTTGTTCCCAGGCTGTATGCACCAAGGTATCCAATTCTAGACCTGTCACTTCGTAGTCATGCTCCAAGGATACGTGGGAAGCATTCATGAGATGGCCAAATTCTTCTAAATCACCTGCTTCAAGTGCCTTATGAGCTTGGAGGGTTCGTTGGTTTTCAAGTACAGCATGGCGAGCCCGTTTGATGCGATTTTCATCCTTAATCAAGTAGCTGTAGGCATCAAAAGACCAGAGATCCAATTCTCCTAAGGTTTGGATATCCAATTTTTCTTGGAGTTCAGAGACGGCGGTTTCACATTCTGAACGACGTTCATTGTATTTTGAATCCGCTAATTCCCGGCGTTTGTTGGTATTCATGATGACTACGACATTGTCTTTGAGGTCCAGCGGTACCAGATCATACTCTAGGGTGTTGGTATCGAGATAAATAGCCCGTTGATCCGCCCCCATACCGATGGCAAATTGGTCCATGATCCCAGAGTTGACTCCGATGAAGTGATTTTCGGTTTGTTTGCCGATCTTGACCAGATCTAGACGATCTAAGTGAAGATCATATAGTTTCTCAGCGATGACGCCAATCAAGAGCTCAAGGGAGGCTGAAGAAGAAAGACCGGATCCATTTGGAATATTGCCATAAACATAGACATCCATACCGCTATCAATGACATGACCCGCTTCTTGCAAGAAATGGAGCACACCTTTTGGATAGTTGGTCCAGTTGTGCTCTTTTTCAAAGTGGAGATTTTCAAGTGGAACTTCAATGATCCCCTTGTCTTCAAAGTTTCCTGAGAAGAAACGCAAGACCTTATCCTCACGCTTTCTTGCAGCTCCGTAGGTACCAAGTGTGATGGCTGCTGGGAAGACATGACCACCATTATAGTCAGTGTGTTCACCAATCAGATTGATCCGTCCTGGTGAAAAGAAAGTGTGATCTGCTTCTGCTCTAAAGACTGTTTGAAAAGCTTCCCGAATTTCTTGAGTATTCATTGAGATTACCTCACTTATATAGTTATTTACCACTAGTGTAACCCCTTTCATGCGACAAATCAATTATTTTACTAAATTTTTAGTAAAATTCGCTAATATGACGAAACCTATGATATACTATAAGAAAGAAGGAGAAAACGAATGGCCACATTAAAGGATATTGCTAACCTCGCAGACGTATCCATCGCCACTGTCTCTCGTGTTCTGAACCAAGATGCCAGTCTTTCTGTAACGGAGGAAACCCGCCACAGAATTTTGACTGTTGCTGACGAACTAGGCTACACCAGACATCAGAAAAGTGGGAACTTTAAAAAAGAAAAACAGCAAATTGTCATCATCCAATGGAAAAGTGAAGAGGGAGAACTGGACGACCTCTACTATTACAACATCCGCTTAGGCATTGAAAAAAGAGCACAGGATCTCGACTATGGGATTCTCCGCTATTTCAATGATATTCCTTTTCGATTAGGTGAGGAAGTTATTGGGGTCCTTTGTATCGGAAAGTTTAGTAGGGTTCAGATTGTCGAGTTAGAAAGGCTAGACAAACCTCTGGTTTTTGTCGATAGTAACACCCTTAACCAAGGCCACCCTTGCGTCGCGACTGAATTTGAAAATGCTGTACAGACTGCTCTTTCCTATTTACGAAAACAAGGCTGTCAAACAATTGGGCTCCTTAGCGGTGAGGAAAAAACAACTGACCTATTGGAAAGTATTCCCGATCCTCGGCGACGAGCCTATCGAAACTATTGTATTGAAAGAAGTATTTATCACCCTGAACTCATCCTCACTGGAAGTTTTACAGCTCAATCAGGCTATGACCTCATTTCCTCTAAGCTTCAGTCTGGCTTACCCTTACCAGATGCCTATTTTGCTGCGAGTGATAGTTTAGCCATTGGGGCTCTCCGGGCTTTTCAAGAAGCCGGCATTAAGGTCCCTGATGATATCCAACTCATTTCCTTTAATGATACCAGTTTAGCCAAGCAAGTCTTTCCTCCCCTCTCTACCATCACCGTTTTTACAGAAGAAATGGGACGAACCGCAATGGATGTACTAAATAAACAAGTCCTATCTCCGAGAGAAATACCAACCCTCACTATGCTAGGAACCAAGCTAACTATTAGAGAAAGTACGAAGAATGGATGATCCTCCATCCTTTCCAAGAATAAAAAACTATGAAAACACACGAAATCCTCTTTCAAACCCTTTCTCAGGCAGATGATTATGTCAATGGGGAGCAGCTGGCAAAAGAATTAGGTGTTTCCCGCACCTCTATCTGGAAGGCCATCCAACGTCTAGAAAAAGATGGGGTCGTCATCGAATCCCTCAAAAAGAAGGGCTACAAACTGGTCTCAGGCGATATTCTGCTTCCTGCAGTGATTGCAAAAAATACCCAATTGACCGTTTCCTTAAACGAACAATGTAGCTCCACCCAATTGGATGCCAAATTAGGCATAGAAACCCATAAAGAAGGCAAGGCGCTCTACCTGGCCAATTCGCAATCCGCTGGAAAAGGCCGCTTTGGTCGTGACTACTACTGCCCTGATCAAGGGGGCATCTACATGTCCCTTCATCTCAAGCCTCAACTGCCACCTGCGGAGCTCCCTCCTTATACCTTGATGGTCGCTGGAGCTATCTACAAGGCTATTAAAAACTTGACCCTGATCGATATCGATATCAAATGGGTCAATGATATTTACTACCGCCATAAAAAAATTGGGGGAATCCTCACCGAAGCTATCACGTCGATTGAGACTGGTCTCGTCACGGATGTTATTATCGGAGTCGGTCTCAATTTAGCCATCCCTACTTTTCCAGATGAGCTACAAACCAAGGCTGGTTCCTTATTTGAAGGACCTTGTCCCATCACCCGCAATGACCTCATCAGCGAGATCTGGAAAGAATTCTTCCAAACGGATATCGATGAACTGGTCTACCTCTACAAAGAGCGCTCCCTGGTCTTAGGACGAACCGTTACCTTTGAGCAGAACCAGCAAACCTATCAGGGCCTCGCCAAAGACATCTCTGATACCGGCCAACTCTTGGTCCAATTAGACAATCAAGAAGAAATCTGGCTCAATAGCGGAGAAATCTCCTTGACGAAATGGTGAAATCACCTATAGAAAAAAGCCACCCGATGGTGGCTTTTTTTTATTCTTGTGACTCCTTGGGCAGTTCCATACAGAAGCACAAGCCCATAGCCGTTTTATCAAATTGGTAGGCCAGTTCTTCATGGTCTAGCAAGTGTTGGACCACGAAGAGTCCCAAGCCGCCTTCCTTCTTCTGGCGACTAGCGGTCATTGGCAGCTCAGCGGTCTCTACCATTTCCTGGCTGGTATTTTCAATCGCCAAGTGCGTCCCTTCCTCTTCGAGACGGAGCTGGATCTCTCCACCGGCATCCGAATGCTTAACGGCATTACTGATAACATTTGAGAGGACCAATTTCAGAATCGCTGGGTCCATATAGATTGGTTTAGCTGGGATCTGATTGTCAATCGTGAGCTCGCGTGATTGAGCCAAGACCTTGTACTGGTCGAGGATCTGCTCTACGACCTGATCCAGCTGGATCCACTCCTTGTCTCCGGCCAATTCTTGGACAGAAGAAAGGGACAGGATTTCTAGGACGATCTGGTTCATCTCATCGACGATATCAAGGGAGACCGACAGATAGCGGTCCCGGTCCTTGTAGCGGCCGATCTTATCCCGCATATTTTCTAGGATAATCTTCAAGCTGGCCAGAGGCGTCTTGAGCTCATGCGAGGCTCCACGTAGGAATTCCACCTTCATCTGCTCCAACTTCAGATTTTCCTGTTTCTGCTGCTCTAGATTGTCGATCACTTCTAGGAGATGGTGATAGAGGTCGTTGATCTGTTGCTTGAGTACGCCGATCTCATCCTGCGAGTGAATGGGAAGACTAGCTGTCCGATCCAAACGCTTCATCCGCTTGGTCATCTGCTTGATCTCAAGGATTGGAGCAGAAATCAGGCGGGCATAGAGATAGGAAGCGATCAGCGACAGGACAAAGGAAGCAAGGAGACTATAGGGAAGGAAGCCCAGACTGATGTCCCGCGCTTCCTTTTGGGAATCGACAGTTGCTAAGAATTGCAAGGTCAAGTCCTTCCCCTCTTTGGTCTGAATCTTTCGCTCTTCAATGACCAGCGAATTATTCTGGCTATCAGGGTTCAGGAGCAAGTCATCCTTAACCTCTAGGGCATTTTGTTTTTCCTTGCCCTTGATCGAGACCTTGATATCGTTGGTCTTGGAATAAAGGTCGATGACGGACTCAATGGTCCCTTCTTCCTGGCCTTGGAAACTCTTGGCCAGGGCCTGTGATTTCTTTAAAATCGTCTGGCGCTGAGACTCGATATAGGTCGAGGGGAAAATAAAGTAAACCGAAGCATGTAGAAGGATGACTAAGCCACTAAAAAGGGCAAAGGTGATCAGAAAGATCTTTGCAAAGATACTTCGTTTGGTCATGGTCTCTCCAATTTATAGCCGACATTGCGTACCGTTACGATACAGTCCAGCTCTAGTTTTTTTCGTAGTTCCTTGATATAGACATCGATCACCCGGTCAAAAGGAATCTCCTCCGTCTCCTTCCAGACGGCATCGAGGATCTGAGAGCGAGTCCGGGCCTTACCCTCATGCTGGAGCAAGTATTCCAAGATTTCCAACTCCTTGGCATTCATGGAGATGGCTTGCCCAGCTAAACTGGCTGTGTAGCTCTCAAAATCCACTCGTGCCTCTCCATAGGTGAAGACCCGGGAAGGCTGAAGCTTTTTAAAAATAGCTTCGATACGGACCTTCAAGAGGGACAAGGAGAAGGGTTTTTCCAGGTAGCCATCTGCCAACTCTCCAAAGGCTGTCAACTTATAGTCCTCATCATGGAAGGCCGTCAGCATGAGGACAGGGACTGAGCTGGTCTTCCGGATGGTCTTGAGGACTTCCAAGCCATTGAGGATCGGGAGCTGGATATCCAGCAAGACCAGATCCGGCGCTTCTCTGTGAAAGAGGTCCAGGGCCTCCTGCCCATCGCCTGCTTCAAAGACCTCATAGCCACATTCCATGAGATAGTCGCTCATCCCTTCGCGAATCAGGACTTCATCTTCTACAATTAGTATCTTCATACACTTTCCTTTTATCTAAGAAACTTCTTCTACCTCCTATTATACCCTATTTCTATTTTAGGAAACAATCTCTTATTCGACATCCACCAAGAGATCTTTTGGTTTCTTATACAAGAGCCATTGAGAAGAAAGGATGGATACCAGAATCAAGAGGAGGCCGCCAACCAAGACAATCACCAACAATTGGCTCAGTTGGATGTCCATATGGAGGTCTGTCAAGGTCTTACTAAAGCTTTCTGCCTCAGCTCCCCCACCAAGGTTGGCTGCAGAGGATTCTTGAGCCATTTGTTTGGCAATGCCACTGGTTACGTTCTTAAGCACCGTATCTCCGACTGCTTTGGCAAGAAGTCCTGCAACTCCATAGGAGAGGAGGAAGGCTGGGATGGAAATCATGACTAATTCTGCCACGAATTGTCCCGCAATCTGTACCTTAGAAAGTCCTAGAGCCAATAAGATTCCCACTTCTCTGCGACGGGCATTGAGCCACAAGACGAGGAGAAGAGTGAGAAGCAAGCTAGCAAAGACGAGACTTCCGATAAACAAGTAGTCTGCCACTTGGAACATGCTGCTGATGGATTTTTGCAAGGCTGGGTAGTTGGAAGAGCTCTTAACCAGGTCATAGAGGTTCCAGTCAATATCGAGTGCTTTGATTTTTTCGATCAAGGCATCCAGATCCTGATCCCCTTTGGCAAAGAAGGTCGCATCCTCATAGGTAGCTGTTTGGACAGTATTGCCATAGAGTCTGGCAGCTGTATCCAGGTCAGAGATGAGGGTATCTTCGTACAACTCTTGGGCGTAAGTTAGAGGAGCTTGGTTCTTCCCTGAGAACAAGCCCTTGATGGTCACTTCGACAGTTTCATTGGCCCCTTTTTCATTGTCAGCATCGTAGAGATTGGACTTGAGACGCACCTTATCGCCCACCTTAAGACCATTCTTTTTCGCCAAATCTTCGTGCATGAGGATTTGGTTTTTGTCCTTATCTGTCAGGTGCTCCCCTTGGACCAGTTTGTAGGCCCCAGAGACAAATTTATCTTCTTTTGAAGAGTCATTGACCCCCGTCACCATCAAGGTATTCTTGAAGTATTTGGCCCGCTCTGGAGACTGATTTTGCAGGGTTTCTTCGGTCTCAATGATCTCGTGGTCTAGGATATCCGCAATGGCATTGATCCGCCTGATGGAGGAGGTGATCCCCTCTACCTGACTGATTTTTTCGATATCTTCTCCTCTGAGATTCCCAGCTCCCCGAGGGGTTCCTGGATTGGTCCTGCGGTTGATCTGCATGGAGAAGCTATTGGTGATGGATCCCAGGCTTTCCGATGAAGCTTTTTGGGTGGCTCCCTTCATGGAGAGTCCGATCAAGCTCAAGGTCCCCATGAGGAGAATGATGGCAAAGAGCAAGAGAGACTTGGGCCATTTACGTGTGATATAAGCAAAAGCATTGCGCAACATAGCATTCCCTCCTTACTTGCTCTTCTCAACGAGGCTACGGCGACTCAATTCCAAGACCACATCGGAGGCCTCTGCCACTTCCTTACTGTGGGTGACGACAATGACACATTTTTGGCGTTCCTTGGCCAACTTCTTCAAAATGGCAATAATGTCACCTGCTGTCTGTTCGTCAAGGTTTCCTGTCGGTTCATCTGCCAAGATGACAGGTGCTTCTGAAACGAGCGCACGCGCAATGGCCACCCGCTGTTGCTGCCCGCCGGATAGTTGAAGGACATTGCGTTTGATTTGCGTTTCGTCCAATCCCAATTCCAAGAGAATCTCTTTCCCAGCTTGTTTGTTAACCAGGCGGACATTTTCAAGTGGCGTCAAATAGTCAATCAGATTGTAATTCTGAAAGACCAGGGAGACATGGTGCTTGCGGTGGTAGCTAGACCCTTTAGTCTGGATGTCCTCCCCATCAAAGAGAACCTGTCCCTTCTTGGGATTATCCAGTCCAGCTAAGAGAGAGAGGAGGGTCGATTTCCCAGCTCCAGACTGACCGATAATGCTGTAAAATGTCCCATTTTTGAACTGATAGTTCACGTCTGAGAAAATCTCTTCTTGGTAACTTTGGTAACTATAGGCTACATGTTTGAGTTCTAACATAGGTGTCATTTCTCCTTAACTCATTTTTGTTAATATTTCTTTTGGGGTCTTGCGCCAGATCATGCTGGTAGTTACACCCAGCGACAGAAGGATCAAGCACAAGAGGCTAGCATAGGCGATTCCTAAGGAAAGGCCTTGAGGGATTTGCTTGAGCAAGTCTAGGGTCTGCTGTTGACCGGTCTGTCCGACAAACTGCTCTAAGAAACGATGGCTGACCATCCGCCCGATGAGAAAGGCTGGGAGCACCGCTAGTAAGGATACCAGCACCACTTCCAAGAGGAACTGTCTAAAGATCCGTCCCTTGCTCTTCCCAATAGATAAGAGGACTCCGATTTCGTGGATCCGCTCCCGTGTCCAGAGACTCAGTAAGAGCGAAAGGGCACCGGCTCCCGTCACCAGGAGGACGATCATCATGATTCGTACCAGGCCTTCTAGGGTCTGAGAGGATTCCTTCATCTGGTCAAAGGCCTTGCGATCTTCGACCACGCGTAGCGATTGCCAATCCAGATCCAAGCTTTTGACTTGCTTCAAGAGAGCATCGATTTTCTCAGGATCTTTGACGCCAAAGGTGACCTGGGTCACTTCTTGCTGACTGAGACCTAGGAGCTTGGTCGCATCCTCATAAGGGAGGTAGACTTGGTTTTCACTCAAATCAGAGGTCATTCCTGTGAATTTTTCCTGTTTCTTACCTGAAAAGATCCCTACGATTTTAAAGGTTTGCTCTTTGGCAGGAGTCTCTCCCATCTGAAAGCTGGATAAGGTCAAGGAATCTCCGACCTTAAGCTTGTTCTTCTTAGCCAACTCTTGGTGGATCAAGATCTGGCCACGAGCCTTGTCGGATAAGTGTTTGCCTTGCACCAGTTGGAAACTGCTACTGCGGAAATCCAGGTGCTGGTCTGTCTTCTGGGTAAAGACAGCACCTAGCGCTTGCTTGGCTTCCTGACCCAAATCATCCCGCTCTACCGACTGCTGCCCCGTCACCGCTTCTTTACCAAGAATGCGAACGGGACTTTCATATTGAGGAACCATGGTTCCTACCCCAGCTATCTGCTGCACCTTTTCAGCCTCCTTCAGAGCAAAGGGCCTATCCCCCTGCTTACTGGTCAGGGCAAAGCTGGTCCCAGCCGACTGCTTGATATGTTCCTCCAGTCTTCCTCCTACTTGCATCAGTGAAAAACAGAAATACAAGCAAGATAGGATCAAGAGGAGAATCAGAAAGAGGACCAGATTCCTCGTTCTTTTTCGAGAAATATAGGCTATTGCCTGTTGTAAGAGCATGATCTCACCCTCCATTTCAAGGTCCACGACAATACAATGTGGACGCTTTCATCATTTGTTATAGTTATTATAGAAAAGAAATGTGAAATGTTTATGAAATAGAAAAAGTTTCCTAGATTTTCTAGGAAACTTTATTCGATTTAAATAATATCAGTAAAACATACGTCCCACTTGCTTGACTTTATTTTTCAAAGATTCCTCCTTCTTGGATCCTTGCAAAGATCTGATCGGTCAGTCGGACATTCAAGAAGCTCCAAAGAGCAAAACCACCAAAGGTAAAGAGATAAATAGCTGTCAGTAACCGTTCAGGACTACTAAGACTGATATAAACCACTGCCAGATTGAAGAAGATAAGAAAGATAGTTTGAATAGGATTTAAGAGAGCAATGAGGAAACTATTTAGACAGACCTTTCTTGTAGGATCTTCAAAGAGGCCGATATAAGGGAAGATCAAGGTCATCCCTCCAAATAGAAGGACGATAAAGGGAAGCAAGATCCAAATCCCATACTCACTTAAGAAGGCTGTATTTGAAAAAAGACAGTAATCCAAATAAAGAAGGGCTGATAGTCCTAGGCAAGTCAGCCAAATCACCGTCGCTTGCTTGAAATTAGCGCGAAAGAGACGGAAAAAATGAAAGACGAGATCCGTATCTTCCCCTTTCAACAAGCGGTGCCACATGGTTGCTAAAGCCGTAAGCGATGCACCGATCGTGAGAATCGGAAGGCAGCAAACGATAAACAAGGTGTTCAAGATAATGATGTCTGTCAACCGGGTCAAGGTCTTGACCAAGCGTCCATCCAATGAAAATAATTTTTGCATCTTCTTCTCCTTGTTCTTCATCTCAATTTCTGCTACTTCCTCTAAGGAAGCACTCAGGGGCTCTACGCCCCTGAGTTACTTACTTGAATCCATTTAGACCCCTATTACTTCACTTCTTTTTGGTAACGATCATAGGCATCCTGTTGAATCTTCATAAAGTCATCAATGCCCATCTTCTTCAAGGTTGCTTTGTAATCATCCCATTCTTTTTCGATGCCCCCTTCTACTACCCATTTAGAAGCTTGTTGGGTAACATAAGAGTTGATATCTACATAAATAGAGGATAATTTGTTTAATTCTTCTTGAGAGTAGATGACATTTGGATATGCTGGCAAAGCGTATTGTTTCAATTCTTTGTCCATCTTCAATTTGAGGCCATCACCCTGTGTTTGGTCGATGTCGACATGACTATTGATATCATCTGACACATATTTTGGTCCAAAGTCACGAAGGGAATTGATCCAAGCCCATTCATCGGCAGATTTACCATCTTTTGGAGCCAAGACCTTGTACTTATCGCCATCTTTTTCAGTCGCAATGCCAAAGGATCCATAGAAGTTTTGGATACTGGCATCATCCGTGTAGAATTTATCCAACCATTTGAGCAATTTTGCAGGGTCCTTGCACTTATTCGTGATCAGGATTTCATTGCGTCCATAGTTCAAATGATCTGGGTCAGAAATGACATATTGTTTGCCATCTGGGCCCTTCAATGCTGGAAGAGGAGCATATTCGCTGGCATGTTGGCCAAAGGTTGCATCTGCTGTCCAACCACTTGATACACCGACACGCGCCACTCCCTTGTCCATCCGTTTGGCAACAGACATGGAGGTATCTTCTGTAAAGAGTTCAGGGTCGATCAAGCCTTTCTTGTAGGCTTCATGCATAGCCGCTATCCCTTGTTTATAACTTTCTTCCGTCCGGAGGTAGACCGGTTTGCCATCTTTGACGGACATTTCATAGGTATTATCTCCACCCAGACGGTTGTTGAATGGCAAGATATAAGAGAAGGTCGGATCAAAGTTACCAGAGCCAAATGGAATTTCATCATTGACATCGCCATTGCCATTAGCATCCTTGTCCTTGAAGGCTTGTAAAACAGTCACCAAGTCGTCATAGGTTTCCGGCATCTTCAAGCCAAGGTTGTCCAACCATTTCTTATTAATAAAGAGCTGGTTGCCGACGATTGGCCGCATTGGCAATTTCTTAGGTAGGCTGTAAATATGACCATCTGGGTTGGTCACCATGGCTTTTAATTTCGGTTCTTTTTCAAAGGCCTTGTTCAAGTTAGGCATATTGTCCTTTATCAAATCTTCCAATGGAATGAACATATTTTGGTTCTGAGCGATTTCAGAATCCGTGAAGGCATTGGATCCCAAGAAAGCGTCTGGTAAATCTCCACTGGCAACAAGAACAGATTTCTTATCAGACCAGTCTGCAGCCACCATGGTATCCCATTTGATCTTGATACCTGATTCCTTGGCTGAATCATCTAGAAAACCTTTGTGATAGTCTTCCCCCCAATCCGACCAACGAACGGTCGTGATCTTGAAGGTATTTCCATCATTCTTGTCATTGCTTGATTTATTTGTGGAAGCTCCACAAGCCGTCAAGCCAGCTAAAGCAGCTGCTCCAAGGAGCAGATAGGCAAATTTCCTGTTTTTCATGATCTTCTCCTATTCTTTCAAGGCCCCTATCATGACACCTTGATTAAAGTATTTTTGGACGAATGGATACAGCATCATAATCGGTGCTGTTGAGATAACGATGGCTGCATATTTCATCATATCAGCCTTAATACGGAGGTCAGAAGCTACCTCCCCTGTTGCTTGCGATTGCAACATTTGATTACTAATTAAGAGACGGCGCAGGATCAGTTGTAGGGGTTGGAGATTTTCATTGGTCAAATAAATCAAGGCATTGAACCAAGAATTCCAGATCCCTACTGCTGTCCAAAGTCCAATAACGGCAATAATAGCCTTGGACAAGGGGAGCACGATCTTTCTGAAGTAATAAATGGTTCCGCAACCATCGATCTGGGCGGCTTCCCACATCCCTTCTGGAATACTATTGTTAAAGAAAGTGCGAGCTACAACGATATTGTAAGGAGATACTGCAAACGGTACGACCATCACCCAGAAGGTGTCAACCAACCCCATTTGTTTCACTGTCAAATAAATGGGAATCAAGCCTCCAGAGACAAACATGGGGACGATAAAGAAGACGCTGACCCATTTCTTAGCAAAGAGGTCCTTTCGCGACAAGGCGTAACCAGCCGGGATATTAATGACCAGAGCAACGATGGTCCCCACAACCGTGTAAAGGATGGTGTTGAGATAGCTCTTTAGAAATAACGGCTGCTCAATCAATCGTTGATAGCCGTCTAGTCGCCATTCCTTCGGGATAAACCAAACTTTACCAGTTGCCACATCAGACGGATTACTGAAGGAGGCAATGATAACAAACCACAAAGGGTAAACAATCAACAGAATCAAGCAAATCGCTAGACCATAGATAAAAATATCAAAGAGGATTTCTGACTTAGTCTTTCTCGCATGTTGAAATAGTTTCACAATTTCTCCTCCTTTCTAGAACAATCCCGTCTTGGTATAGCGTTTCGCAAACCAGTTAACCGACAGTAAGATGATCAAGTTGACCAAGGTATTAAAGAGACCGATCGCTGTCGAGTAACTATATTGGAAATTAATCATCCCCACTTTGTAGACATAGGTCGAAATGATTTCACTTCCTGCCAGATTGAGTGGATTTTGCAAGAGCAAGACCTTTTCAAAACCAACACTGAGTAGGCTTCCTGCTCTGAGAATCAGGAGAATCATGGCCGTTGGTAAAAGTAAGGGTAAGTCAATATGACGGATCTTTTGCAATCGACTCGCCCCATCCATAGTCGCTGCTTCATAAAAGGTCGGATCAATGGCCGATAGCGCGGCTAGATAGATGATACTATCCCAACCGATATGTTGCCAGACATCACTCCAGACATAGACACCTGCAAAGCTACCCGGTTTGGATAAGAGGGCAGGCATCTTTAAGCCGACCAGTTTGAGGACATTGGCTAACAGTCCACTACTTGGAGAGAGAAAGAGAATAATCATCCCACACATGACCATGGTCGAGATAAAATGAGGCAAATAAGTCGTTACTTGAAAGATTTTTTTGAACTTGCCCACACGAATCTGGTTGCAAATGATAGCTAGAACAATCGGCAAAGGAAAACCAACTAGAATACTGTAAATAGAAATTTTCAAGGTATTCTTCATGGTTGTTGTAAATTGGAAGGATGAGAAGAACTGGTTAAAATACTTGAGACCAGCCCAAGGACTTCCAAATATCCCAGTAGCAGGAGAGTAATCTTTAAAAGCGATGACTAGACCCGCCATAGGGATATAGGCAAATAAAATCAATAAAATAATCGATGGCAGGAGCAGCACATATAAAGGAATATTTTTCTTAAATTTGCTCTGCTTCGCATTTACTTCGCTTTTCATAAGGCCCTCCTTTTCTTTCTCCTTTATTTTATAGGAATCCTTTCCATCTTTATAGAACTTTTTCGTGCTTCTTCATCCACTTTTCCGTTTTCTCCACACAAAAACATGCACTTTCCCGATTTTTTTACTTTATTATCGGTTTTGTTCATGAATCCGCTTTCAAATAGTGCTATAATATATGTGAGGTGCTCATTATGAAAGCTATTCACAGAAGTACACGAGATCACTCGATTCAATTTTTTTCACGCTTACTCTTTCTTCTCTTGGTCGTCAATACCTTGATCAACCTTCTGATTGGCGGGATTAGCCGAAATTTTATTAAACACCAAAATATGCTCCATTTAGAGGACTCCATTCATATCTATGCGGACTCCTTAAATACAGAGCTTCACTCCGTTGAGCGTTTTATGTACAGTACTATTAGTCACAATGACTATTTGACAGAACTCAATAGTCCGCTTGATTTCACGGATTTCCAAGAAAACCTAAAAAAACTGCGGATTGATTTCACTGAGTTTCAGTACCAGGTGGATAGCCCCATTACCTTTTTCATAGAGACAAGAGATATCCCCCATTTTTTCAATGCCTCCAGTCTTCAACTGCCCTACCTGGACTATGTGCAATTGAAAGATCATCTTAAAACCTATGACAAAGACGCTGACGGCACCAGTCAAAAATGGCAACGGATCAGCCTGAACCAGCATGATTACCTCTTGAAATCCCTCCATTACAAGGGTAAGGCCATCTATGCCATCATTTCCACCCAGGATATTTTAAAACCCTTGCAAAAGCTCAATATCGGGAAAAAAGGACGCTTAGCCATCGATCGCCCTAACCAGGTCCATGCGTCAGATTCCGTCATTCAAGCCGACAGCAATCAAACCCATCTGCCTTTTGATCTTTATGTGACGGTCGATTACGGGGATGTTTTCCGTACAAATATCGTTCTAGAAACTCTACTCTCCTTGGTTCCTTTGATCATCGCTGTTCTCTCCACCGTTCTTATCCTTTATATTCGTCAGCGAATGATCCAGCCGATGAAACGACTCACCCAGCGGCTTTCTCAGCTGGATGCTGCTTCAACTAAGCTCGACGTGATCGAAGACCAAGGGATCTTAGAGATCGATCAGGCCAATCACAAGCTCAATCAGGTGCTGATCCACATGAAAGACCTCCAAATTCGAGCCTACCACGCGCAACTCAACCTCAAAAAAGTCGAACTCAATTACCTCAAAAATCAAGTCCGACCTCATTTTTACCTCAACATGCTTTCCATGATTCACAGCATGCTCCAAACCAAGAACTATAAGGAAATCGAGGAGTTGACCAAGGTGACTTCCAATTACTTGCGTCACCTCTTTCAAGCCCACCAAGATTTTAATCGCCTAGCAGATGAAATCCAACATATCCGAAATTACCTAGAAATCCAGAAAATCCGCTATGGGGATAGCATCCACTTTGACCTAGACTGGGATCCTGGTCTGAAAGATGCAGCTATTCCCCCCCTTCTTCTACAAACCTTTGTAGAAAATGCCATCAAACACGGCTTTTCTTTCCAAGATTCCTTCCACATCCAGCTTTCTATTCATGAAGAAGCAAACCAACACCTTGCCATTTGCCTTCAGGATAATGGTCCTGGTTTTAGCTCCGCTATCTTACAAGATCTAGCAGAGAAAAAATCCTTAGTCACAGAAGATGGCCACCACATTGGTTTGACCAATGCACGGGAGCGACTGGATCTCCTCTATCCAGATCACTACACGCTTCAATTCTCAAATGGATCCCAAGGAGGAGCCCACATCCAATTGAGCTTGCCTTATAAACCCTACAAAGGAGACACACATGAATATCCTACTCGTTGACGATGATCGTTTTATCATTAAAGCCCTTGAGGAAACCATTCATTGGGAAGCCTTGGGTATTGAGCAGGTATATACCGCCTCCAGCCTGAGCCAAGCCCAAGCCATCATTCAAAACCACCCAATCGCGCTCATGATCAGTGATATCGAGATGCCACAAGGCAGTGGGCTAGATCTCTTAGCCTGGGTCCGGTCAGAAAAATATGATATTCAAACGATCTTCCTCACAAATTATGCTGATTTCAATTATGCTCAAAAAGCCATTGAACTCCAAAGTTTTGAATACTACCTTAAACCGATTGACCCAGATCGCTTAGAGTTTATCATTCAAAAAGCCCTCAATAAGATCAAGCGCCACAAGAGTGTAGCCCAATTAGCCCAGCAAGGACAAAGAGAAGCTGAATTTTGGCATGACTATCTGCGAAAACCGCGTCCATCTCAGGTAGAACAGCTCCTTCAAGAAGTCATGAAGCACGGCTATAGTCCCAACCCACATGAAGACTACCTTTTGGTCCTCATCACCCTCCACTTAGTTGAAGAAGACTTTCAGCCAAGTGTCCCTTCTTGGCGCTTGCAGCTCCGCCATTGTATCAAGGATCTCTCCCTGGATTTCCCTGTCCACTACTGCGCCCTCAGTAAAATCGAAAGCCAGACCGATCGCTACCTCTGCCTCTTCAAAAAGAATCAGACTACAGAGTGTGTAGACTTCCTAGAGGCTATCCAGCAGAAGATCCAGCAAGACTTAGACCGATCCTCTATCCTTCTCTATTCAGATGCTATTTCCCTTGAGACGCTCTTGATGAAGGCTCTGCAACTCTGCCAATACAGTGAAGAACAAGTCTTCCATTGGAACAGTATCCACTCCTATGCTTCTTTGGGTCCACAACCTCAAAAGCCCGCTCATCGGACATCGCTTACTTTTACAAATCAACTAGAGACGGAACAGCTTCTCCAAATCATCCATAGCTTAGAGACTCAAGATCGCATCCCGCTCTCAGCTCTGAGTGAACTCCAGCTAGACTGGACCCAGCAAATTGGGATTTATCTGGACAAGAACGGCATTCTCGCCCACAAGTTATTTCAAAACAAACACCATCAATTTCTCTTCGAACGGCGTTTTCATGCCATCGAAGCTTTTGAAGCCTATATTGGGGATTACTGGAGCTCTGCTCGCCATTATGTGATCGATCTAGAACACCAATCCAATCTCATCCAGCGGATCACCGACTACATCGACCACCATTACAAGGAAGAAATCAGTCGCACCAAGCTGGCAGAGATGGTTTTTCTTAGTCCAGATCATCTAGCACGGATGTTTAAGCGCGACACCGGCGAAACCCTGGTGAAATACATCACCGATAAACGGATGGCCGCCGCAAAAGAGATGCTATCGCAAAGCGATACCCCCATTTACCAAGTCGCCCTCCAGGTGGGCTATGACAACTACTCCTACTTTACAAAGGCTTTTAAACAAAAGGTCGGCCTCTCCCCAGGAGATTACCGCAAACAATGCCAAGAAGCCTTTTAAAACAAGAAAAAACCTTTGAAAAAGGATTTCTTTTCAAAGGTTTTATTTTCTTTTCTTTCTGATTTCTTTTTCAATGGCACTAGCAATCTTCTCCACAATATAGGCCGTCTGGAGATTGCGCAAGATCAAGAGGGCCCAAAAGCATGCAAAGAGCATTTGACCCGCCATGGTCGCTTCATTGAAAAAGTATGTCTCCATAGCAGTAAAGACTGCTATCACTGCAAATTGTTTTCTATTCATAAAATTATTTTACCATGATTCAGTAAAAAATTCATGTATTAATCGTCTTGCAGGGTGATTTTATCGGATAAAAAGTGAAATTCCTCAGGGATGACACTTTCCTCTTCTTCCACCACTTCCGCTTTTTGCCCACGCGCCTTAGCCGAAAACTCTGCCCGAATTTGAGTCCATTCTTCCATCGAAACCGCTAAAATCTCTGGCGAGAAACCGGCAGCATTACTGAGGATATTTCCAAACATGGTATTGAGGTTGTCCCGCTTCATGGTCTGTTCAGCATTAAAGGCAGACTCAAAGGCTAAAATAGCGTGATTTTCATTGGCAGCGACCGGCTGGGATCCGATTAAGAGGGCTTTATCCGCACCTGCCAAGCTCTCGATGATTTCCCCCCAAGCGTTCTGAAGACGGATCAAGTTGGTTCGTGCCAACTCTGGGTTTTCAACCGCCTCTTGTAAAATGGCATTGACCTTGTTTCGATCTGCACAGTAGCCCTTGCTCGACTTGGTTGGACGAGCTACTGCTGGTTTTGAAGCAGGAAGACTGCTACCTGATTGCGCTAACTGTTGCTTGAGTTGAGCGACTTCCTTCTTCAAATCTTCCAGCTGAGCTAGCAGATTGGAAGGAACCTCCACAGTAGCTGAGTTAGAAACTTGGCCTGTGCTTTCAGCCAATTTAATGGTCATCATTTCAGTGTAGATGCGCGGTTGCAGACTATTTTTGATATCCGCTAGACTGGTCGTCGCCTGGTCAATCAGGGCAAAAAGACGGGCTTGATCGGCTTCAAGATTAACGGCAAACAAGTCACTATTGTGGGTATTTTCTCCACCTGTCTGGACAATCAAAAGATCCCGCAAGTATTGAAGTAAGTCCGTGACGAAACGGGCCATATTCTTCCCATTATCAAAGATAATCGCCAGCTGATCCAGCGCCGCTGTCGCATCATGAGCCAGAATGGCAGCTACGTACTGATCAAGCGCAGCTAGGCTGATAGAGCCGGTGATCTCTTCGGCGATTGCTGTCGTCAACTCACTACCCGCAGTCAGACTCAGGGCTTGGTCCAAAATGGACAAGGCATCCCGCATCCCACCTTCAGCGCGCCGGGCAATGATCTGAACAGCATCTGCTTCATAGGCAATGCCTTCAGTAGCTAAGATACTTTCCAAATGGTGAACGATATCTGGCAGTTTGATGGATTTAAATTCAAAGCGTTGCACCCGTGACAGAATGGTCGCAGGAATCTTGTGTAACTCCGTTGTTGCGAGGATAAAGACTACGTTTTCCGTCGGCTCTTCCAGCGTCTTCAACAAGGCGTTAAAGGCCCCTGTCGAGAGCATATGGACCTCATCGATAATGTAGACCTTATGCTTGGCTAGACTCGGAGCATAGGTGGATTTGTCGCGAATATCCCGAATTTCATCGACCCCATTGTTAGAGGCCGCATCGATCTCGATAACATCTTCTAGGCTCCCATTGGTGATGGATTCACAGATATAGCAGTCGTTACACGGCTCCCCATTGACTTGATTAGGACAGTTCATAGCCTTAGCAAAGATCTTGGCCACACTGGTTTTCCCAGTACCACGAGGACCAGAAAAGAGATAGGCATGGCTGATCTTCTCCTGCTCGACGGCCTGTCTCAATGTCCGTGCCACTACTTGCTGTCCGACCAATTGGCCAAAGGTCTGGCTACGGTATTTCCGATATAAAGCTTGATACATTAGTTCTTAACTCCAAACATCTTAAAGTCCCAGTTTGTCTTATCGATCAAGAGAGCGACAAACTTTTCTAAATACTCTTGATCCAGCTGATCATAGTCAGAGACACACTCTGAATCTAGATCTAAAACCCCAAGGAGCTGACCGTCCTTGATCATAGGCACCACAATCTCACTCATAGCCCGGCTATCACAGGAAATATAATTAGCGTGTTGGCGCACATCATCGACAATCATGGTTTCCCGCTTTTGAGCGGCTTCTCCACAGACACCCTTTCCAAGAGCGATATGGACACAAGAAACACCTCCCTGAAAAGGTCCCAAGATCAATTCCGTTTGGTCATACAAATAAAAACCCGCAAAGACCGAACGAGGCAGGGCTTGATTTAAGAGAGCACTGGCATTGGACAGATTAGCCAAGGCATTGGTTTCTCCAGTTAAGAGAGCATCTAATTGAGCCAGCAAGAGCTGGTATTGTGATTCTTTTTCCGAATGTTTCATACCTTCCATTATACCAAATCTTTGCCCAAAAATTAAGCTTCAAACAGCGAAAGAAAAGAGAGTGGGACAGAAATCAGTAATTCGTTAGAATTCGATTTCGTCGTCCCACCTCCGCACAGTTGAGTAGGACTGTAAAAGCTGATGAAATCAGCGTAGTAGAGCCCACTCAACCACTGCGTCTTGCTCGACAATCCAAAAACAATTGAGAGGCTAGGACTTTTGTCCCAGCCTCTGGAATATAGATAAAGTTATCTTAGAAACTTTCCTTAGGTGAGGACGGACGTCAGCGAACTTCAAAGAAGTTCCATGACTAATTATTGAGCCTAAGGTCTCAATAATTCCGAGTGCTAGAAACAATTTTGTTTCTAGCACTTTTCTCACGGCGGAAAGTTTCAATATATTCTTGATTCATTTTAAAAATGAAATCTCAGTTTTATTTCTTTGCAGAATCATTTAACTCATTCTTCTAAAAATTATTTTATCTATTCATGTCGCCGATTGAAGTGAAAGACTTCAAAATACTGAATGGCACGATAGATTAAAAAGATAGTCAAGATAATGGATACCAGCCAGATGGTCTCTAATCCATAAAACTGGATCAAGTAGGTTGAAAAAATGGCCCCAAAGACAAAGCTCCCGATCAAACAGGTCATAAAGATGGCTTCCCAAAGGAATTTCTTCTGCTTTTCTCTGGCAAAATTCCCATAAGCCACCATGGTTTTCTTGAGATTTCCCGTCATGAAGGAATGATTATATGCGTAGCCATCCACTTCTCCAAAAGAGGTCGCTACGATTCCTAAACTCAAGCCAAAAAAAGGCACGATGAAGACATTTTTTACCGATGCTGGCAAAAATCCCGTCACCAAGGTCGTGAGGATAAAGGGCACCAAGGTACTGAGGCGCCAGACTGAATTGTCAATCAAACGCCGCAAAACCGTCATCAAAAAGATTCCCAGCATAAAAGACAGCATGGTTGCCAACTTTACTTCTACATCCGAGATCTGATGGCCAATCAAGCCGACCGATAGAAAGACCACATTCCCCGTCTGGCCTGCCGCCAAGGTCCCACCCCGACAGATAAAGGTATAAGCGTCTGAAAAACCAGCACACATGGTCAATAAACAAGCGAACGCCTTGGTCCGCGAATGAAACTCCCTTTTCATTTCCACTCTCCCTAGGAAAAAGAGGGAGTGGTACAGAACGTTACATAACGTTTCCCGTACCACCCCCGCAAAGTTGATTGAGAACTCTTTCGAGTCTTTTAGCGAATGAAGAGTCTCACCAACTACTGCGACATTCAATTATTCAATTAATGTGAAAGGATTGGAGAGCGATTGCCCTCTTGCTCCCTATCTTTATTTTCCTTCACGCGCTTCGTTGAGGATTTTTTCAATCTTGGTTGTGATCAAGTCAATCGCAACTGTGTTGGTCACGCCCTCAGGAATGATCACGTCCGCATAACGCTTGGTTGGCTCGATGAACTGGTGGTACATCGGTTTTACTACACCAAGGTATTGCTCAATGACACTATCCAGACTCCGGCCACGCTCTTCCATATCTCGCTTGATCCGGCGAATGATCCGCACATCATCATCCGTATCAACGAAAATCTTGATGTCCATCAAGTCCCGAAGACGCTTGTCTTCAAGAACTAAGATTCCTTCCACGATGAAAACATCTTGTGGTTCCTGACGATAGGTCTTGCTGCTGCGCGTATGTTCAGCATAGTCATAAGTTGGAATATCTACCGGACGACCCTCCAAGAGTTCATTGATCTGCGCAATCATCAAGTCCGTATCAAAGGCAAAAGGATGGTCATAGTTAGTCTTGATCCGCTCCTCAAAGGTCAAATGACTTTGGTCCTTGTAATAAGAATCATGCTCAATCATGGCAATCTTTTCATTCGGAAAATTGGCCAAAATGGCACGAGACACACTGGTTTTTCCACCACCAGAGCCACCAGTAACACCAATAATAATAGGTCTATTTTGCATTTTCTACTCCATTACCTGTAGTCGTCTGAGAAACAATAGACATCTCAGACACATCTTATCCATTTTACCATATTTTTGCCTAGACATGAATAGTTTTTCAGTAAGAAGTTTTGAAACAAAAAGGACCTTGCGGTCCTTTCATTATTTCACTTTTTCTAATTTTGCGGCAAATTCATTCCCACCACGTAAGACGAGTATATTTTTTCCACCGTTGACAGGTACGAAACAATAATTTGAATTAGCTTGTATATAGACTTCCTTAGCGCTCTTCACTTGATAGCCTTCTGATTTCACCGCTTCTTGAATTACGTCAAATGTGTGTTCAATCTCTTCTTTAGAAGTCGTGTCTCCATCATACTTTTCTTGATCAGCTAGAGAATAGAATGCGTAAGCCTTGTTATCGTAATACTTATCACTTATAATTCCATGATCTGAAATCTGAACAGTTGTATTATCTCCTTCTGTCACATTCTTCCATTTTCCAACCATGGCCTTTGGTGTTTCAACCTTGTGATAGACCAAATTATCTTCAAAGTTTCCTTTGTATGACTTATAAGTTTTCAAGTCGAATAAATCATTTCTTAAAATAATATTGCTTCCGTCTTTTTGGAGCAAGTTATAGCGTGTGTTCCCACCAGACTTAATAACAACAATTTCTGTCGTCTTCAGGTTAAATTTCTTATCGACATCCGCAAGTGAATGCAAGTCTGTTGCATTTAACAAAGAAAGTGCTGTATTAAATTCTTTTTTCGCTTCATTCCCCTTGAGAACCTTTTTGATGGTCTCACCACCATTGACTTTTTGTTTCTTTCCACTTAGTTCATAAGTAACCGGACTAGAATCCGTATTTCTCAACCAAACCCCATCTAGACTTGGTCCACCTGAAAAGAAAAAGAACCAAGCAAGAGCAATCACTGCGACAAGTCCCGCAACTGCGACCCCAATCTTTGTTTGTTTATTGAAAGAAAATGTCAATTTTTTCGGTCTTGGCACAGGTTGCAAGGTTTTCGCAGATGGTTGTGGTTGGACAAAACCCGTCTGCTCTTGTGAAAGAGGCGCACTAGGTGCAACAGGTGCTTCCTGAGAAGGAGCCTGCGCTTCAGTTGATGGAGCTGGTGCTTCTTTTCGCTCTACGACAAACTCCCCTTTTTCACGCGCTTCTTGAAATTCTTGCATACTTGGCTTGCGACCATTAACCGCTTCAAAGTATTCAACCCAATCTTTTTGATTCATCATATCCCCCTTATTGATTCATTATAAAAACTAACCATATTATACCACAAATCCATGGTTTATTTTGTGATTTTCAGAAAATAAATGAAAAGGACCTTTCGGCCCTTCTGATTTATTTCACTTTTTCCAATTTTTCAACTAAATGATAGTCTTCTGTGAAAACAAGGACTGTCTTCCCTCCATTTACAGGGACATAATAAAAATCAGATCCTAGTTGCTTGTACACGTCTTTCATACTAGTTAGCTGGTAATCTTGAGAATCGACCGCATCTTGAAGATCTTCATAGGCCTCTTTCACTTTGTCAGCTGTCTTTTCTTGATCAAACTTAGTTGAAGGCATCTTTTGGAGCTCTTCTAGGCTATAAAAAGCCGTTCCTTCGCTACTATCAAATTCGCTATAAGTAAGAATACCACGAGCATTTAATTCAAGATAATTGGTTTCATCATCATAAGAACGCTCAATTTTCCATTTCCCAACTAGCACTTTGGGAATTTCTGTCTTGTGAAAAATAGCATTCTTCTTAAAGCTCTCTGAATGATCACTATAGGTAACCAAATCCATCAAGTCATTGGCTAAAATCACATTGCTCCCATTGCTTTGGAGTAGATTATAAACAAGCCCATGCTCGTCTTTAATGATGATAACTTCCCTTGTGTGGAGGTCAAATTTTCTATCAACATCTGCTAAGGTTTTCAGCTTGTAGTAGTTTAACTGGTTCAAAGCCTTCTGAAACTCTTGTTTTGCTTCATTTCCTTTATAAACTTTCTCAATCTTATACTTACCATACGATCGTGGCTCTTCTTGATTTAACTCATAAACTACTGCTGTTGAATCAGCAGGCCCAACCCAAATTCCTTCCAAACTTGGAGTCGGTTGGAAGAAAAAGAAGTAAGCCAGTACAAAGATAGCTAGTATTCCCATACCTGATAAAGCCCATTTTGTCTGCTTATTCCATTTCACACTAAAGCGTTTGATAGCTGGAGTCTCAGGCCTTGACTCCACTTGTGACGGCATTTGAGCCTGCTCACTTTTCTCTCGTAAGGCTACCGCTGATGGAACTGGTGCTTCAGGAACGGTCTCTTTTCGTTCCACTACAAACTCACCATTCGCTCGTGCATTTTGAAACTCTTGCAGACTCGGCTTCCGGTTATGGAGTGCTTCAAAATAGTCAACCCAATCTTTTTGATTCATCTATTCCTCCTAATCGATGATTGTTTTCAAACTGATCCTATTATACCATACATGAAAGGGCAATCACTGTTTTTCAGAAAAAAAGAAAAAGTCCAAGCGATGTTCCACTTGGACCTTCTTCATTATTTCAAAACTTTTTGTGTTTTCGCGTAGTTGGCTTCTACAGCTTCTTTTTCAGCCTTCCACCAGTCTTGGTGGTCTGTGTACCACTTGATGGTATCTTCCAAACCTGCTTCGAAGTTTGTGAATTGTGGTTCCCAACCCAATTCTTCACGCAATTTGGTTGAATCGATGGCGTAACGCAAATCGTGACCAGCACGGTCTGTTACACGGTCGTAGGCGTCTTTTGGTTGACCCATTTTTTCAAGGATGAGCTCAAGCACTTCCTTGTTGTTCTTTTCACCATCGGCACCGATCAAGTAAGTTTCACCGATACGGCCTTTGGTGAGGATAGCCCAAACACCAGTTGAGTGGTCGTTGGTGTGGATCCAGTCACGGACGTTCTTCCCTTCACCATAAAGTTTTGGCTTGATGCCAGACAAGATATTGGTGATTTGACGTGGGATGAATTTTTCGATGTGTTGGTATGGCCCGTAGTTGTTTGAACAGTTAGAAATCGTTGCTTTAACACCAAAGGAACGAACCCAAGCCTTCACGATCAAGTCTGAAGCAGCCTTGGTTGATGAATAAGGTGATGATGGGTTGTATTTGGTTTCAGCAGTGAATTTTTCACCAGGACCTTCTCCATGTCCAGGAAGATCTTCGCGCAATGGAAGGTCTCCATAGACTTCGTCTGTTGACACGTGGTGGAAACGAATGTCGTATTTACGAGCTGCTTCCAAGAGTGTGTAAGTTCCAACAAAGTTTGTATAGATAAATGGAGATGGGTCTTTGAGGGAGTTGTCATTGTGGCTTTCAGCCGCATAGTGAACAATAGCATCAGCCTTGGCAGCCAATTTGTCAACTAATTCAGCATCAGCGATGTCTCCCACCACCAACTCAACACGATCTCCAAGGATTTCTTCGATGTTGGCACGGTTACCAGCATAAGTAAGTTTGTCCAAGACTGTCACATGGACATCTGGATGGTTGTTGTAGACATAGTGTACGAAGTTTGAACCGATGAAACCAGCTCCACCAGTTACGATGATATGTTTATATTCTGACATTTTTTCTCCAAATAGTTTTTAGTTTTGATTGTTCCTTAAATCAATCTTTTTTTAGCTTTCCTTAGGTGAGTACGGACGTCAGCGAACTTCTTCGAAGTTCCATGACTAAGTTTTGAGCCTAGTGTCTCAAAACTTCCGAGCACCTGAAACAAAAGTGGTTCAGTTGCTTTTCTCACGGCGGAAAGCTAAGTACATAGCTCGCTTCGCTCGTTTATAGCAAAGCTAAAAACTATATAATGATGTTCTTGATTGTTTTAAGAGCTTCATTCTTACAAATCTTCTGCTTTTAGGGGTTTGACGTCTTTGAGCAATGGGTGGTTCTTGTCTGCTTCTGAGACTTCAGCTTCCTCCAAATTTTCCCATTGGATGTCTAGGCTTGGGTCTGCGTAGTTGACAAAAGCATATTTTGGTTTGAGTTCCAATGCCCAGTAGTCATTGACTAAGTAAGTATATGCAACTTTGTCTGTCAAAACTTGGAACCCATTGGCAACACCACGAGGAACAAAGATGCCTTTTGAAGCATCGATCACGGTTTGGTAGGTATTCCCAAAGCTATCGCCTTCACGAAGGTCTACCCAAGTTCCAAGAACCTTTCCTTCATCTGCTACAGAGATGTACTTGTCCCAAGGCTCTGCATGCAGACCACGTAAGACATTCTTACGAGAGAATGAAATATTGTTTTGCAACTTACCTTCTGCAAAGAAGCTTTCAGGGAATCCAAGGGGAAGCATTTTCTCTTTTTGGAAGTTTTCTTTAAACCAACCACGGTTATCCCCGCGCACTGGAATATCAAACTCCATCAAGCCTGGGATGGCTTCAATTTTGCGGGCTGCTAATTCTTTATCAAAAAATTGTTCCGTCATTATGCTTCTCCAATCAAACGGAGCAAGTATTGTCCGTATTCGTTTTTCTTCAATGATTGCGCTAATTCATGGACTTGTTCTTTGGTGATATAACCCATGCGATAGGCAATTTCCTCAAGGTTAGCCACTTGGACATTTTGCAAGCGTTGAACAGTTTCGATATATTGAGATGCTTGCAAGAGGCTTTCGTGAGTTCCCGTATCCAACCAGGCAAAACCACGGCCCATGAGCTCAACAGAGAGATCTCCACGCTCCAAATAAGCCTTGTTGACATCGGTGATTTCAAGCTCGCCACGAGGACTTGGTTTGATGTTTTTGGCAATTTCTACCACATCATTGTCATAGAAGTAAAGTCCTGTCACTGCAAAGTTCGATTTTGGATGTTCTGGTTTTTCTTCGATAGAGATAGCATTCATATCCGCGTCAAACTCTACCACACCAAAGCGTTCCGGATCTTTGACTTGGTAACCAAAGACAGTCGCTCCTTTTTCTTTCGCTTCTGCCCGTTGCAACATCTTGGTTAAGCCGTTTCCGTGGAAGATATTGTCCCCAAGGATGAGGGCAACATGATCGTCACCGATAAAGTCTTCTCCGATGATGAAGGCTTGCGCCAAGCCATCTGGACTTGGTTGCTCTGCATAAGAGAGAGAAATTCCTAGCTCAGAGCCATCTCCAAGAAGCTCTTCAAAACGAGGAAGGTCTTGAGGAGTCGAGATGATCAGGATATCTTTGATCCCAGCCAACATAAGGGTTGACAGCGGATAGTAGATCATTGGTTTGTCATAAATGGGCATCAACTGCTTAGAAGCCGCACGTGTCAATGGATACAAGCGAGTTCCTGAGCCCCCTGCTAAAATAATACCTTTCATAATGTTAGGCCTTTCTACGTAGTCATTACCCTTATTTTATCATGTTTATATAAAAAAGTCACCTTGCATTTGTGTTACAAGGTGATGACAGGTTATCCCAAAGCGACATCTAGGATCATCATAATGACAAAGCCAACCATGAGGCCCAGGGTCGCAACATCTGTGTTGCCATTGGTCTGGGAGTCTGGGATCAACTCTTCAACCACCACGAAGATCATCGCACCTGCCGCAAAAGAGAGGGCGTAAGGCAAGATAGCCGTCATGGATAAGACCGCTACTGCCCCTAGCAGAGCTCCGATGGGCTCAACGATGGCTGACATGGATCCCCAATAAAAGGCATTGAGACGAGATTTTCCATCCGTCCGGATTGGGATCGAAAGTGCAGCCCCTTCTGGGATATTTTGCAAACCAATCCCGATAGCCAAACCAACCGCCCCGATAAAGGCTTCTGGACTTGGATTGCTAGCCAGAGCTCCAAAGGCCACACCGACTGCTAAGCCTTCTGGGAAATTGTGGATGGTAATGGCGAGAAAGAGGAGGGTTGTCTTAGACAACTTCTTCTCCCTCGGCGTATGGATACTCTCAGCCTCTTCAATCTCCTTCGTCATATGAAGGTGAGGGACGATGGCGTCAATCAAGCGGAGGAAAAATTCTCCAGCTAGAAAACCAATGGCCGCCGGCAACCAAGCCAGGCTCCCATAGGAGGTTTCCGCATACTCAATCGAGGGTTGCAAGAGGGACCAAAATGACGCCGCAATCATGACTCCTGCCGCAAAGCCCATCATGATGTCCAGTAATTTGCGACTAATATGCTTGAAGAAAAAGACGATGGCGGACCCGACAATGGTACAGCCCCATGTAAACAATCCTGCGAGAAAGGCCTGTAAGACCACGGATTGCGATTGAAACCAATTCATAACAATTCCCATTTTCTTGATGATTCACTTCTTCTATTCTACTATTTTTGGCCAAATTACGGAAGGTCTTTCGAAAAAAAGAGAGTGGGACAGAAATCGGTAATTCGTTAGAATTCGATTTCGTCGTCCCACGTCCGCACAGTTGAGTAAGGCTGTAAAAGCTGATGAATTCAGCGTAGTAGAGCCCACTCAACCACTGCGTCTTGCTCGACAATCCAAAGAAAATTGAGAGGCTAGGACTTTTGTCCCAGCCTACTTCTTCACATATTGTTCAACTGAATAATCTGCTGGATCTAAGCGCAGGTTTCCTCCTACCACGAGTTGGGCTAGGTGCCACCCAATGAGGGGACCAGTTGTGAGGCCAGACGAACCAAGTCCACTGGCGACATAGAGGCCTGCTTGATCAGGAACAGCTCCCCAAAATGGTGAAAAGTCACTGGTGTAGGCACGGGTTCCCACGCGCTCCCCGATAACTTCGGCTTGAGCGAGTTCTGGATAGTAAGACATGGCTTCTGTTTCCATCTGATTAAGCAGAACTTGATCCACTGTCAGGTCAAAGCCCATCTCATTTTCATGGGTAGCTCCCATACTGATCTTGCCCTGCTGAAATGGAATGATATCCAGCTCTCCTTCAGGCATGACCACAGGATAATCAGCAGTATCTAGGTCTAGCTGATAATCCCGCAGTTGCCCCTTTTGCGGACGGACATCAACTTGGTAGCCAAGTGGCTCAAAGATTTGCCCCAACCAGGCTCCTGTTGCTAGGATAACTTGGTCATAGCTTTCTCCTGCAATCTGATAGCCATCATCTGAGACTGAGAGAGCAACCTCTTTCTTGATCACTCTTGCCCCACTGGCTTTAAGAAGCGTTTCCGTTAGAAGGGCTCCCTCCACATGAGCACCACCTGATGCATAGACCAGCTTCTCAAAACCTTGCAGCCCTGGGAATTGCTGGGCCACTTCTACCTTGATCAAGATCGCCAAGTCTCCAATCAAGGGAGATTCTTCCCTACGACTCAGCGCCAACTGATAGAGTTCGTCTAATTTTTCTTCCTTTTTCTTGAGGAGATAGACGCCGGTCTGCTGGTAAAAATCTGTTTTAATTCCGTCCTTGGCCAGATCTTCTACCAATTCTTGGTAAAAATCTGCTCCCAGACGAGCCAGGCGATACCAAGCCTTATTCCGCCGTTTAGAAAACCAAGGGCTAATAATGCCTGCTGCCGCCTTAGTCGCTTGGCCGACTCCATGGTCATAGACGGTCACATCCACTTGTGCTTCTTTGGATAAATAATAGGCTGCAGTGGACCCTACGATCCCTGCACCGATAATGGCAACTTTCATCATGCCCCCTTAGATATGGTAAAAAGGATTGGTGCTGGCTTGACTGCCAATCACTTCAATCTCCCAGGCTTCCTCAGACTTCCACTGATTGAGCTTTTCTACTAATTTTGACACAAAGAGAACCTCGATATGGTGACCTGGATCCAAGGCCAAGAGCCCATCGCTCAGCATGTCCTGAGCCGTGTGGTAGTAGATATCTCCGGTGATATAGACCTCTGCTCCTTTGGCGAGAGCATCCTTGTAAAAGGACTGGCCACTTCCTCCACAGATGGCGACATGCTTGATAACCCGATCCAAATCCGCCTGATCATAACAGACCAAGCGCAAAGCATCCAAGCCAAATGTTTCTTTGACCTTGTCAGCCAACTGACCAAAGGTTTGAGTAGCTACCCGACCGATCCGGCCGATTCCCAGTCCTTCCCCTGTCATACTGAGGGGCTCTGTATCTTCAATGTCCAAGAGCTGGCAGAACCAATCGTTGAGACCATCTGGGACAATGTCAATATTAGTATGGCTGACGTAGACTGCGATATCATGCTTGATCAAATCGATATAAATCTGATTTTGGGCCCGATCAGCTACCAAATCCTTGATGGGACGGAAAATAGGCGCGTGCTTGACGATGATCAAGTCCACCCCATGAGCGATTGCTTCTGCCACCGTCTGCTCCCGAATATCTAGGGCTACCATGACCTTCTTGATGTCTTTTTGTAGCGTGCCGACTTGTAGGCCACGGACATCTCCCTCCATAGACAATTCCTGAGGACAATAGGATTCATAGCGTTTGATGACTTCACTTGCTAACATGTAGAACCTCCTTGATGTGAGCGATGCGCTCTTCTAACGATTCTCTGGCAGATTGATTCTCAACTGGGACCTGCTCCAAGGCGAAGGCTAATTTCTCCACTTCCTTGGACCACTTTTGGACAAAGGCTGGAGCTTGTTCCCGCATCAAATGGGGACCAAAGCGTAGTTCCTTGGCTGTCAACTCTTGAGAACCGTGTTCCACCACAAGGATCTCATAAAACTTCTCATTTTCTTCCAAGATAGCTTCATCAATAATGTGGAAATCGTGGTCGACTAACCAAGCCCGCAGTTCATCCTCTCGATTATTGGGCTGCAGAACCAAGCGAGAGACATTGGCTAATTTCTCAAGACCTGCCGCTAAGATATCTGCAATCAAGCGTCCACCCATGCCAGCAATGGTGATACAGGAAATGCCGTCTGCTGGTTCAAAGGCAGCCAAGCCATTGGCCAGACGGACTTCAATCTTGTCCTCTAAGCCATTATCGGCGACATTTTGCAGGGCAGACTGATAGGGTCCCTCTACCACTTCACCAGCAATAGCGGCCTCAATCTTACCTTCTTGTAAGAGGGCGATTGGCAGATAAGCATGGTCACTTCCCACGTCCAACAGACGCGCTCCAGCTGGGACGAAGCTAGCCACCAAGTCCAAGCGATTTGATAATTTTGTAAATTCCATGTGCTACTTTCTAAACTTTTATTCCACCCTTTAGTATACCATGTTTGCACCATTAAAAAAAGGCGCGACGGCGCCTTATCAAATTGTTGCTAAATTGTTCTAGCTAGCTATATAAGTCGAGAAATCTCTTATTTTTGGAGCCAAAAAAATACGTATTGAGTTTTCTGCAGTGAGAAAAGTGCATGAAACTTTTTGTTTCATGCACTCGGGAGTTTTGAAACCTTAGGTTCAAAACTAAGTCATGGAACTTCTACGAAGTTCGCTGACGTCCGAACTCACCTAAAGAAAATCTCAATACAATTGAATTATCTATACTTAGACTTTAGTCAATTTCCTTATAGTCTACTTCCAAGCCACGTTTCACAGCTGGGCGATTGGCGATTTTCTCTGTCCAAGCCTGCAGATGCTTGTATTCCTTCACATTTAGGAATATCCCTGCACGGTCCCAGATCTTGTCTTGGGCTAGACGGCCATACCAAGACCAGATGGCAATATCTGCAATGGTGTAGTCATCCCCTGCGATATAAGGTTTAGTGGCAAGCTCCTTATCCAATAAGTCCAATTGACGTTTGGCTTCCATGGCAAAGCGGTTGATGGCATACTCGATTTTCTCCGGCGCATAGTGGAAGAAATGACCAAAACCTCCCCCTAAGAAAGGTGCAGCACCCGTCTGCCAGAAGAGCCAGTTGAGCACTTCTGTCCGTTTAGCCGGATCAGTCGGGATTAATTTGCCAAATTTCTCTGCTAGATACAGGAGGATATTGGCCGATTCAAAGACACGAATGGCTTGATCGCCTGATTGATCCAACATAGCTGGAATTTTCGAGTTTGGATTGATGGCTACAAAGTCACTACCAAACTGATCTCCCTCGCCAATCTTGATCCGATAAGCGTCATAGCCTGCATCCACTCCCAGCTCTTTCAGTTCTTCAAGCATAATGGTAGCCTTGATCCCATTGGGTGTTGGAAGGGTATAGAGTTGGAAAGGCTGGTCGCCTTTTGGAAGGGTCTGCTCAAAGCGGGCACCTGCTGTTGGTTGGTTCAAGCCACCCCAGGCTCCTCCCATTTGGCTCGGTGCTTCCCATACTTCTGGTAATTGATAGTCTGACATCTTTCTTCTCCTTTATTTCGCTACTCCTAGCATATCAAATATTGGGCTCCCTTTCAAAGATCTGCTACGCGAAGGCTACTTGACTTTTTTTGTCAAAATGATAGTATAGAAAAAATACAATTTTAAGGAGAAAACCATGTCCACGATCGATTTTCATAGTTTGGCAAAGACAGAACTTCACTGTCACTTAGACGGTTCCTTGTCGCTTCCAATCATTCGCCAGCTGGCAGCCATGGCCAATATTGACCTACCTGCTAGTGATGAGGAACTCAAGCACCATGTCATCGCACCTACCCACTGTGAGAATCTTTTGGACTATTTGGAGGCCTTTGACTACATTCGACCTCTTCTTCAGACCAAGGAAGCTTTGACCCTTGCTGCTTACGATGTGGCCAAGCAAGCTGCTCTCGAAAATGTCGTCTACATCGAGGTCCGCTTTGCACCAGAATTGTCCATGGACCAAGGCCTCACCGTCCCAGAAACCATCGATGCTGTCTGCGATGGTCTACGCCAAGCCCAGGAGGAATTTGGCATTGTTGCAAAAGCCTTGGTCTGTGGCATGCGCCAGTCCGATCAAGAAGTCACCTCTCGCATTCTTGCAGAAGCCAACCAAGTTAGTGATCAAGATTTTGTTGGTTTTGACTTTGCCGGGGATGAGCACAACTACTCTCCAGAAGATATTCGACCTTTAATCGAGCAAGTCAAGAGTTACCATCGGCCGATGACGCTTCACGCAGGTGAGTGTCATTGCCCACACTTTGTAGCCCAATCGATTGCTTTTGGCATCAAACGCAATGGCCACGTGACAGCTCTATCTCATGAACCAGCCTTACTCCAGTCTTTTGTTGAAAATGAAGTCACCGGTGAACTCTGCTTGACCAGCAACCTACAAACAAAAGCAGCACCGACTATAGAAGATTTTCCTTATTTGAAGATGAAGGCAGCCGGAGCTCGGATCAGTATCAATACCGATAACCGGATTGTATCTGATACCGACCTCACCAAGGAATATGCCCTCTACCATCAGCACTTCCAAACCAAGGAAACTGACTTTTACCAACACAATGTCGATGCCATCCAGGCTTCCTTTGCTAGCGATGAGGAAAAACAAGCACTCCTTACCAAACTAGAAAAAGCCTACGCGGACTATCTATAAATGAAAAAACTAGCGCCTGATGAAAGGGCTAGTTTTCTGTTTTATTTCGGTACGGATTCATACACGGCCATATCCTGTGGAGTCAATAAGCCAGTGTAAAAGCCATCAACATTGATCGCAGCATACTTAGTTAGGCTCTCATAGGTTTGAATGGTATGAACATAGACCCGTTTTCCAAGTTTATGTACCTGTTCGATAAACTTAGGAGTTAAGCGAGAATCGTCGATAGGGACGGTCACCGCCTCGATTTCCTTGTGCTTGGCGATAAAATCCAGCACTTCTTCTCCACTATCTGGTGAGGCGTAGAGCGTATAGATCACGTGCTTGAAAGGATAAATAGATTCGATTTCTCCGAACATCTCTTGATGATAAATTTGTGGAATCACACGATCCAATAGTTCTTTGTCTCGCTTGTTTGCTTCTGAAACAAGTTCTTTAAATTGTGTAATCCTATCTTCCTTAGGGATTTCCATCGATTTGGTATCTGTCACCAACACCATATCTCGATTAATTATCATTTGATCAAACACATCCCCTATTAACATGGTCGTAAAGCGACTTGGTGTTTCTGGGGAACCATAACCCTGAAATTTCTTCCATTCCTTAGAAGAAGGTGCGACATCATCTTTGTTTCCAAAATGGTGCCAATCATGAACTGCAGCTAATTTCTTGTCACTAGTCAAATTAAAATCCATTTCAAACAAGCGATGGCAGAGATTGTAATTTTGCCGTAAAGCCTCTAAGGAATTGGTATACTTCGTATTGTACTCCTTCTCCCGGACCGTCCCTCCAGCGTGGGCTATTAGTCTTGGAGAAACCCTTAGCCAATCTTTCTTATTAACCTTGGTGTACTGCACGAAACCATATTGGTTAGACAGCTGGCCATTGGTCAAACGTTCAAGTGTTTCCTTATCCACATAGGTTTTCTTCCAGAAAGTTGTCTCTTGATGGGCTTTAAAGCGATAATGATTTTTATCAAATACCTTTGTTTTTGCGTTCCACTGGATGTCAATGATTACATTGGCATCTTTTTTACGAAATCCTGTCTTCGTTTTGGTATAGCCAGCCTCTAGTAGAGTCTCTTCTACTGGGTACAGGCCCGAAGTTAATAGGTTGGTCCGTACGTAGTAAAAGCTGATCATGCCAAACAATAAAAACAATCCGACCACTAACATAGTCGGATAGAGCCATCTAAATCGTCTGCGTCTGTTTTTATCTCCCCATTTCAATTGATCAATCGTCTCCTCTTAATCCTTCCACAAATCCATGGCCTTCAAGAAATCGTCTGAAACCGTCACATTGCGTGGGTTGGCTTGCTCGCGTTCTTGTAGCTTCGCCTCTACTTGGGCCAGGCTGTTGATGCCTTCACTGCGCCAGTTGCGTAAAATGGCTTGGATATATTTCCAGTGAGGCTTGCCGTTAAAGACAGCTTCTCGTAATGCTGCCTTGATCACATCTGGATCTGTCTGATCTTCGCGCACGGTCTTGGTCAAATCTTCAATCTCAAAAGGTGTCAAGAGTCGTCCCAGTTCTTGTTGGAAGGTTTCCACCAAGTCCTTGATGACATTTCCCTTCGCAGGCGCGCTTTGTGCCTTCCCTTGTGTTTGGGCTTCTAAAATCTCATCCAAGCGCTCCAGGGCAATAGTCGCATCAAAGATAGCTTCAATCTCGCCATTAAGCTCAATGGTCCGGTATTGAAGGAGTCCCTTGGTAGTCAAATTGGACATAATCCGATTGACCTCTGTCACCGTTTTTCCCAGATGACTAGCAATCTGATTGGGAGTTAAGGCATCTTGGCCAGTCGTATTTTGAAGGAAGAAAAACTGCCAAACCAAGTAGTCATCTGCTTGGTCAAACAACTCATGATAATGAAAAAGCAAGGCACTTGGAAGAACCAAGTTGCCATACTTAAATGCTTGTGAATATGTCATAATTCCCCTTTATAGGTAACCATAAAATGAAATATCTTTTTCCAATTCTTCCAAGCGGTAAGGTGTTTCTTGATAAACCGCATAGTTGATCCAATTACTAAAGAAGGTCGTTGCAGCTAGATTCCAACGAATGCGAGGCTCTGTATTAGCGTCATCCCCATCAAAATAATTCTTGGGAACATCCGGATCCAAGCCTGCCTTGACATCTCGGTGATATTCTTTTGCCAGCGTATCGCGATCATATTCCAGATGGCCAAAGCTATACACCTCACGCATATCTGGACTAGCAATGATGGAAAGCCCAACTTCATTTCCTTGCGCGATCACTTGAAGATTGCTCTTTTCAAGGACTTCCTTCAAAGGAATATCTGTATAGCGGGAATGAGGGGCAAGGAATCGATCGTCAAAGCCTCTCATGAGCAGACTATCGGGACGCACCACTGCTTGGTCATAGATACCCGATAGCTTGTCACAGAGCTCTACTTTTTGAATCCCGTAACGGTGGTACAGTCCAGCCTGGGCTCCCCAACAAAGGTGCAAGGTAGAAAAGACATGCCGCTTGGACCATTCAAAGACCTGGGTTAATTCTTCCCAGTAGTCCACTTCCTCAAAGTCCATCTTTTCGACAGGAGCCCCTGTCACAATCAAGCCATCATAGTAATTCTCCTTGATATCCTCAAAGGTCTTGTAGAAGCTCTCCAAATGCTCTGCCGCTGTATTCTTGGATTCATGGCTCGCCATGTAGAGGAAATCTACATTGATCTGCAAGGGCGTGTTGGCAAGGAGCCGTAAGAGCTGGGTTTCTGTCGCAACCTTGGTCGGCATCAGATTAAGAATGAGAACATTCATCGGCCGAATATCTTGGTGAGTCGCCCGAACATCATCCATGACAAAAATATTTTCTGAACGAAGGATATCGACTGCTGGTAATTTTTTATCTAGAGTAATTGGCATAAAAAGCTCCCATCTTACAAGTTCTTAACTAACATTATATGATAGGAGCTTATAGTTTTCAATTATGGTTTTTCTGTAGCCAGTTATAGTATTAGACTATATTAGTAATGCATCAAGACTTTGTAGTCGTAATCGCCGATCGCTTCGCGACCTTTCAAGTCGTCCAACTCGATCAAGAAGGCACAACCTGCAACAACTCCACCGAGTTTTTCGATCATTTCGATGGTTGCTTTCACCGTACCGCCAGTCGCCAAAAGGTCATCAACGATGAGGACACGTTGACCTGGTTTGATAGCATCAGCGTGCATGGTCAAGGTATCCACACCATATTCTTTTTCGTAGTCAGCAGAGATGACTTCACGTGGCAATTTTCCAGGTTTACGAACAGGCGCAAATCCAATTCCCAACTCAAAAGCGACCGGACATCCAACGATGAAACCACGCGCTTCAGGACCAACGATCATGTCGATTTTCTTATCCGTTGCGTATTGAACGATTTCACGAATCGCATAACTATAAGCATTGCCATCTGCCATCAAAGGGCTGATATCACGGAAGGTAATTCCTTCTTGCGGATAGTTTTCAATGCTTGCAATGTAATCTTTTAAATTCATAGTTAACTTTCTTTCATAAAAAATTTTTTACATTCCATTATATCATGAATTCCACTAACTTGCATCATTTTTTGCCAAATCATTTTCCCAAGCTCCCGCGTCAAAAGCAAAAATCCCACATCCGAAAAATGATGTGGGATTGAGTTCCAAAAAAACTTACTATTCTTCTATCAATTTATTGTACTCGATTTTCATATCACCTAAGTTTTTCAGGGAATAACGGGAACTTCCATTCTTAAACCAGGTACCAAGGATGTATTGCTCGGCAACCTTCTTACTTTGCTTTTTCAACCAAGCACGGTCTTTGCCATAGGCGGCAAGTTTCTCAAGGAGTTGCTGGTCTTTATAGATTTTGTTATCTGTTTCTAGATATACTTTTTCTTGCACTATAGCTTTTTTATGAGAGTCATAAACAAATCCAAATCCAATCATGGTTTTACTATCCAACTCATGATCATACAAATATAACCAATCAGAAGTTCCCTTAAATACTGTTACAGAAAGATGTTGCTTATCATCGACAATATTTTTGGAAAAAGAGAAAGTTTTATGTCCTTCACCCTCTTGAAAAGCATCATCACTTCCAATGATCTGCGTATAAGGCTTAAACATAACATAACGCATCCATCCACCATTTTCAGAGTAAACGATCTCCTCCATGGGATTTTTTAGGCTCAGGTAGATTCCCAACCAATAAAGAGCTAAAAGTAACACGGGGCTGAGCCATAGAAAATATTTTAGCTGTCTTTTCATGAGGCCTGACCTGTCAGATAGTCGTAGATTTCACGAACTGTTCCAAGGGCCATCAACTCCTGCTCTTTCACCGTTTGTTTGAGGTTTTGGTAGATGCTGCTTTCTGCGATTTCGCGTTTTTCTGCTTCTTTATTAACCTTCATGATGCCATTTTCAATGGTCACAAAGCCCAGTTCTTGGAAGATCTGAATCATTTTGACCAATAGGATCTGCTGGATCTTGAGATAGGCTGCTAGGTCTTTGAGTTTGTAGCGGACATCAAATTCCGGGTACTGGTAGATGGTCTTATAGAGCTTGGCATACTGGTCCCTGCTGCCGTATCCTGTCAGATAGTAGGCTTTGGCGATCTCATTTTTGAAATAGACGGCTTGGAAATCATGCTCTTGGAAGATTTGCCGTAGTCGCTCTAAATCCTCAGGGATATTTCCAACTACAACAGCGGGCTCGCCTGTCAGATCTGGCAGTTCTTGGGTAAAATCAAGAACAGGAACACCTGCGGGTAGGCTAGCATTTTTAGAGCGGATATTAAAGAGCTGCACGCCGTCCACACGCGCGTCAACCAGCATGAGCTGGAGAGTCGTTTGACCATTCCATTGGTTGACCGACAACCGCACAGCTAGCTCTAGGTCTTGCGCCTGTGCAAACTCTGCCTCTAAGATTCCCAAACCAAAGGCAACCACCTCAAAGGTCGCATCTTCTTGAGAAATTTTGAGTTTCAAATGGGTATTACCGGCTCCCATCGAGCGTGCCCCTTCTACCTTGAAATTACGGACCAGAAAGACTGGCTTTTTATTGTCCATGCCAAATGGACTCAAGCGATCAAAACTTTTCAAGGTCTCAAGCGTTAGTTCTGTTAGATGCAGTTCCTCGTCGATGGCTAAGCTAGACTTGCTGCTGAGATCAATCTCTTGTTCTGCAATGTAATCCGTAAGAACCTGAGACAGGGCAGGAAGTTGGTCCACTTCGAGCGTCATTCCTGCTGCACCAGCATGTCCTCCAAAGGCGACAAAGAGCGACCGGTGGGGATCGAGGGCCTCAAAGATATTGACCGACTCAGGACTCCGAGCGCTTCCTTTAGCACGCCCATCTTCGATGTTTAAAACAACTACTGGCTGATGAAGCTCTTCCAATAAACGACCAGCTACAATGCCAAGAACCCCAGGATTCCAACCTTCTTTGGCCAAGACTTGGGCGGACAAACTTGGATCGACCATAGTTTTGGCTTCGTCATAGATAGCTTGGACGATCTCTTTTCGTTCTTCATTCTTTTGATGAATCATGAGGGCAATCTCGTGCGCCTCTTCATCGTCAAATCCTGTTAGGAGTTCGACGGCTGGATTAGGGTCATCGAGGCGGCCAAGGGCATTGAGACGAGGAGCAATCTGAAAACCAACCGTTTCTTCATTGACATCCTCCGGACGAATCCCTGCGATCTCCAAGAGCTCCTGCAAGCCCATGCGCTGAGTATGTTGGAGAACACCCAGACCGTATTTGACCAGAATCCGATTCTCATCAGTCAGGCTCACCATGTCAGCAATGGTTCCAATTGCGACTAAATCTAAGAGATCAACCGGCACTTCCTCTAGGAGGGCACAAGCTAACTTAAAGGCCACCCCACAGCCTGCTAGATAATGGAAGGGATAATCCGCATCTGGATGCTCTGGATGAATGATCGCATATGCATCCGGTAAAACCTCTGGCATGGAGTGGTGGTCGGTCACGATGACATCAACCCCCATCGCTTGAGCCATGGCAATGGCTTGATTGCCTGCCACACCATTGTCCACCGTGACAATCAGGGAAATGCCTTGCTGCTCGATAAAGTATTTATAGACACTCTCATTGGGACCGTAGCCGTCTGTGAAGCGGTTGGGTAGGTAGACTTGCACCTCTGCACCCATCTGCTCCAAGGTTTCCTTCATAATGGAGGCCGAAGTCATCCCATCCGCATCATAGTCTCCGTAGATGAGGATCTGCTCATAATCTTCGATGGCCCGTCGGATGCGCTCCACTGCCTTGTCCATATCATGGAGCAAATAAGGGTCGTGTAGCTTCTCAAGCTTGGGCTCTAAAAAGTCTTCTAAATCCTCTTTGGTCTGAATGCCACGCTCATACAGCAAGGTTGCTACGGATGCTTCCAGGCCTGCTTTTTTGGCAAGGACTAAAAAGGCCTCATCTGCATTTGGCGAAGCTAACTGCCAATCGTATTTTGAAGTGATCATCTAGCTTTTGGTCTCCTCTTTTTCTTATCTGAATATTATATCATGAAAGCCGAAAATGGCGGGAAATAAACGATTTTTTTGGTATAAAATCATTATGACAAAACAGTATAATAAAATAGTGCTTTTTCTTTGACTTTATTACTATATATTAGTACAATGGACTTGTTTGGTAATACTAAAAATTAGGAGGAATTATGAAAAAACCAATTTTAGTTGTTTTTTCATTGCTAGCTGCTGTGCTTTTTCTGTTTGTAGCAGGAAGTAAAGTAACACAAGCAAAAGAATTAACAACCCAAGTAAAGATAACCCAAGCAAAATTGGACGGAGATCAAATCTCTTACCACTGGGAAATCGGAACTGGCGTAGAAATAGGTGATACCTTTAAAATTTCTATGCCAGAAGACGTCAAATTCGCTTCTTCTGCCTTCAATTCAATGAAGAATGAGAAGGGAGAAGAGATCGCAACTGGTAAAGTCTCAGACGACGGAAAGACCCTAACCATCACCTTTGTTAAAGGTGGAAATAAAGGGGCTGAAGGAAATGTCTCCTTCTATTACAAATGGGATAAAGACAATACGACCGGAAAAGATCAAGAACGAACGATTAAAATCGGTACCGAATCTGTTATCGTTAAACGTTCTGGACAAGGCCCAGTTCCATTATTGCTCCCAATTAAAAAGTACAATTCTGGTGCTACTGATAATACTAATTTACAACATGCACAGAAGATCTGGGGACCAACAGGAATTCCTGACTGGAGAGATACTTTAACAGTAACGGATGAACAAGCAGATGGTTTTTTAACTTGGCATATCTCAGTAAATAATGCTGTCGATAAACAAGCACCTGCATCAAGTATCGTCTTTACTGACCAAATGCCTAACCTTCCAGCACTTGATTTTAGTCGTATTAAATCTACTAAAGGACAAGATGTTGCTCAATACTTCAAGGGAGGAACTTACCTTCCTGCTTCATTTGACCTAAAGGTAAATGGAAAAACTTTTGTTGCCAATGGAATCCCAATGGCTGGCCTTGGGTTAGAACCATATATTGAGTGGACTGAACACGGATTTAAACTTGATCTAACTAAGATTAGTGACCAATTTAAAAATGCATCAACAGATGAAATTACTCTTTCTTACCAAACACTGTTGCAACATGCTGATCAAATTAAGAGTGTTACTAATGTAGCTAGCCTTAAAAGTGATCAACACCAAGAAAGTGTTTCAAAAGAAAACACTTGGGTGAATAAAGCCGCCTCAGCCGATGCTAAAGTTTTCAATAGCGAACCAACTATTAGCCCGGTTTCAGCAAATCTTGTTGTTAAAAAAGCTTTCGAAGTAGCTGGTGATCAGGAACATAAACAAGTTCCAATCACAGAAGGTCAATTTGAGTTTGTCTTGAAAGATGAAAATAATACGGTAGTTGAAACTGCTAAAAATAAAGCAGATGGCACTGTCAACTTCAAGTCTCTAACCTTCAATAAGGAAGGTAGCTATACATACACTATCACTGAAAACAAGGGTACGGATGCTACTATCAACTATAGTACACAAAGTATCACGGCTACTGTCGATGTGAAAAAAGAAAACGACAAACTCGTCGCTACTGTCACTTACTCAGGTGGAGATGCTGAGAAAGGTGATACGTTTACAAATACGAAAACACCTCCAACTCCTGTTCCTCCAACAGTGAAACCAACGTCAGCTCAATTCAAGGCTAAAAAAGTATTGGCGATCAATGGTTCGAGCGATCGTACATTGAAAGCAAATGAGTTTACTTTCCTTCTCAAGGATCAAGCTGGTACGCTCATTGATACCAAGACAAATGGTGAGAATGGGGATATTCTCTTCAATCCAGTAAGCTTTAATGAAGCTGGTACGTTCACGTACACAATTGTTGAACAAAAACCAGCTACACCAGAATCAGCTATTACTTATGATGAAACTGTTCACACTGTAACAGTAACTGTTACAAAAGACGAAAATGGACAATTGAATGCGGATGTGCAATACGACGGTAAAAAGGATACTCCTACTTTCACCAACACGTACACACCTCCGACACCTCCAACTCCAAGTGAAAAACAAATTACCACAAGCAAGATTTTAGAAGGTCGTGACCTTCAAGGTGGTGAATTTAGCTTTAACCTCTTGGACGAAAATGGAACTGTTCTTCAAACAAAACAAAATGCTGCAGATGGTACAGTGACATTTGATGCGATCGCCTACACGGAAGCGATGATTGGTACTCATAAATATACCATTAAAGAAGTCGTACCAGCTGATAAGGCAAACATCCAGTACGACGAAGGTCAAGTGGATGTCACAGTTACTGTCACAAAAGATGAAGCGTCAAATGCTATCCAAGCAGTCGTTGCTTATGGAGATAAGAAAACCTTTATCAACAAGGTTATTCCACCAACTCCACCAACAATTGATATTCCTGAACTGAAACTCTACACCCTTAAGGTTCGTAAAGTGGATGAAAAGGGTAATTACCTAGCCGGTGCAGTATTTGGACTCTTTGAAGCAGATGGTGTGACATCTGTTGCAAATCCTTATGGACAAGGCCAAGCGCAAGCAATTTCTGGTCAAGATGGACTTGCAAGCTTTGTTGGATTTGAAGCGAAAGATTACGTGATCAAAGAGCTCTCTGCTCCTAGCGGTTACCAACTTTCAAATGAAGTCATCAAAGTTTCTGTAAGCGACTATGTTGCTGCTGCAAACCTTGTTGTTGATAAAGGAAACGTGGTAAATAGACTTCTTCCACCACCACCATCAACAGATAAACCGAAAACATCAACACCTCCATCATCCAATGGAGATAAGCCTAGTGAAAAACCTAAATCTAGTGACAAGCCTAAAGAAGGTAAACGATCTCTTCCGTCAACAGGAACTGCTGATCATTTAGGACTTCTTGCAACTGGTATGACATTAATCGCTACAGCTATTGCTTCTATGAAACTTAAGAAGAAAGAAGACTACTAAGAAACATGAAAGATCTAGTCAAACGTGACTAGATCTTTTTCTTGTATGATATTAATTTTTATAAATCATCCCTGTACAGGCTTGCTCGGAAAGTTCGACAAAGCCGAGAGACTTGTAAAAGGCTAGATTTTTCTCGCTACGTTCAGTAGCAAGGAGCCGTTGATAGACATTTGGGAAGGTCGCTAAAGCCTCTGTTAAGAGTTTCTTTCCAATGCCTTTGCGCTGGTGATCTGGTCTTACCAAAAGGTCCTGCACAAAAATAACCGAGTGACCATCACCTACCAAGCGAATGTAGGCGACGAGCTCTTTCTCATCATAGACGGCCAACTGCCAGAGACTGGCTTTGACAGCTTGTTCCAGCATAGCTGGGTTGTTGGTATAATTGGTCCAGCCGACTGAGCTATAGAGTGCGAGTAAGTCTGCTAACGCTGGAATTTCTTGTTTGTAATGTACCATCTTAACTCCTTTTTAAGGTATAGTGCTGGAAGAAGGCGATATCCCGGTAAGGCGGCTCTTGGCAAACGGCTAGCTCCATCTTAAGCATAGACTCTCGCCAGCCTTCTTGACCCTTGAAGCGATTGTCCTGCAAGGCATAAAAGACTCGAATTCCTTGGTAGTCCTGAACTTCAAGGGCTAGATCTTCCACTGCTCTATCGAGATCATAGGCCTGAGCCAAGCCCATGGAGTGGGTTTCCAAGTCCTGACCTGCTAAGAGATCAAGCGCCTTCTGGGTATCATTTTCAAAGACGACGGTCTGTAGGACGCGGCCAACTTCATTGTGCTTGACGATAGAGAGCAGACCACCTGGTTTCAAGAGGCGGGTGAATTCCTTGAGAATCACCTTGCGATCCTCTACATACTCCAGGACATTGTGGCTGAGGATGACATCAAAGCTGGCATTTTCAAGGCTTGCTAACTGATCCAAACTTCCAACCAGTTGCTGATAGGGATGGTCCTGGGCCCGCAAGGCCACCATTTCCTCATTGGGTTCTACAGCAAGGACGTCATTGTCTTGCGCCAGGTGGTTGGCTACAAGGCCGAAGCCACTGCCAAAATCAAGCACGCGCTTGCCTTTGATGTCTTTTAATTGGTCAAAAAGAATGTCATAATAGATCTGTCCCCAAGGTTGCTGGAGATTTTCTAAATAGACTTGAATATTTGCTGCCATCTAACTCCCCCTATTTGAAGTTAAACATCTTGCTGGCTAACGTGTCCGAAATACGTGGGAAAAGGGTATAGAGCTTGTGGGTCAGGTTCAAGAGCCAAGGCAGATTGAGCTCACGTTTTGCTTTTCCAAAGTTCTTCACGATCTTCTTAGCCACAAAGTCTGGTTCCAAAATATAGCGATCCACAGCTTTGACATAGCTTCCGTCTGGGTCTGCCTGATCAAAGAAAGTGGTCCGAATGGGGCCTGGATTGACCGTCGTCACATGGACACCAAAGGGCATGAGTTCTAGCCGCAGGGCATTGGAGAAGCCAATGGACGCAAACTTAGTAGCCGAATAAAGGCTGGATTTGGCAGTTGCAACGAGACCCGCCATGCTGACGATGTTGACGATGTGCCCCTTGCCTGCTTCCTTCATGTGCGCACCCATCAAACGTGAAAGCTGCATGAGGGCAAAGGTATTGACTTCAAACATCTCCCGCACCTGCTGGTCAGAAATGCGATCGAAGGCCTCAAAAATCCCATAGCCTGCATTGTTGACCAAGATATCGATCTGCCCGTAGCGCTGATAGAGCTCTTCTACCAAATCTTGGACGGCTGAGGAATCAGTGATATCGATCCCGATGCATTCAGCTTGAGGATGACTGGCATAGAGCTTTTCCAGTTTTTCTTGATTTCTGCCTAGGAGAATCAGCCGATCTTCAGGGAGGAGCTTGACCATTTCTTGGGCCAAACCTCCACTTGCTCCTGTTATGAGAATGGTTCGCATCTTAGATCTCCACTTCTTCCAAATCTTTGACCACATAGACATTTTCAAAAATGCTGGACGCATCCTTGCGCAATTGGCTGATATCTTTTGATAAGAAGCGAGCACTGATGTGGTTCAAAAGAAGGCGCTTGGCTCCAGCTTCACGCGCCACTTCTGCTGCCTGCATATTGGTCGAGTGACCGTGTTTCTTAGCAATCTTCTCATCGCCCTTGCCATAGGTAGACTCATGGACGAGGACATCCGCATTGACCCCAAGGCGGACGCTGGCATCAGTCTTTCTGGTATCTCCAAGGATCGTGATAATCTTACCAGGCCGAGGGGCTGAAATATAATCCGCAGCAATGATCTTAGTCCCATCTTCCAGGGTGACATCTTGTCCATTTTTGACCTGGCCAAAGAGCGGACCAAATGGAACGCCCGCTGCCTTCAGCTTGTCAGCGTCGAGCGTCCCTTCCAAGTCCTTCTGCATGATCCGGTAACCCACACAGAAAATGGTGTGGTCCAAAGCCTCCGCATAAACCGTAAATTTATCGGTTTCTAAAATCTTACCTAGAGAATGTTCATCGAATTCATGAAAATGAATGCGGTAAGGCAGGCGAGATCCTGATACGCGAAGACTGGTCATGACAAAGGATTTGATGCCTGCTGGACCATAAATATCCAGATCCGTCTGCTCTTCATTGGCCTGAAAGGCCCGACTAGAGAGGAAACCTGGCAAACCAAAAATATGGTCTCCGTGTAAGTGAGTGATAAAGATCTTGCTAACCTTTCGCGGACGAATGGTCGTTTCTAAAATTTGATTCTGTGTCGCTTCGCCACAATCAAAGAGCCAGACTTCATTGATCTCGTCCAGCAATTTGAGCGCTAGGCTCGATACATTACGGGCTTTTGAGGGTTGCCCAGCTCCCGTTCCTAAAAATTGAATGTCCATTGTCTACTTTCTATCTATATAAATCATGGCCGTCCGGTTCTCTGAACGGAAAGAAAGGTTACCTGGGTAGGCTTGCGCTAGCTCGAGGAGCTCTTCTTGGTTATATCCTGACAGTTTCAAGCGTCCATCGTTCAAAGTCATCAAGTCAGTCAGGGCTGAAAGGGCTTCTGTTTTAGAGACCACTTCTGGTTCAGCCTCTTGCAAGCAGATCTTGCCATCTTTTTCAAAGACCAAGCAATGCGGAAAGATCTCTGCGATTTCAAATAAAATGGCGGGAGTGATAGCCTCTGCTGGATGTTCAGCAAAGACACAGGCTAGCTCTTCATTTACGTAAGCCAAGCCATAAGACTTACCTGATAAGTTGAGGCGGATAAAGGGCTTTCGTTCATCAAAGGTTTGCTGAACTGTGAATAAGTCAAATACCCGACTCAAGTCCAAGAAATAATCCATGGCCTCTTTGGGGCTCTTCTTTTGGTAGAGCTCGGCGAAATAGGCATTGATCACACTTGGGGGAGGCGTAATCACACGGAGACGCAATTCCTCAGGGATCGTGCTTAAAAGATTGGTCAGATAGACCCGATCGAGGCTGGTATAGCCTCCATATTTTATTGCTAAATTAACGTAATCCGTCATAAAATTCTTCCAACTTCCACTTATTTTTCTCTGCTATATGGCCTTGAATGACCTCGACATCCTCTTCAAATTCGCGCTGGTCAATGATCGCTACTGTTTCTAGATCATGTGTCCGATAAGATTTTGAAAAAGGAACGCGAATGGTAAAGGGAACAAAGAGTTCTCTCAATTTTTCTAGAAGCAAAGCCTGGAGATCTTCACGGGCTGTCTCAGAGCGCGCTGAAATCAAGCTAAAAGGTGTCTGGGTTGGTGTAAAGTCTGCTACTTTATCTGCTTTGTTGTAAAGCGTCAAGCGAGGGATCTCCAGCATATCCAGGTCCTTCATGATCGAAAGCACCGTCTTTTCATGCTCTTCATGATTGGGATCAGACGCATCGATGACATGGACCAGAAGGTCTACATTCTTACTTTCTTCCAAGGTCGACTTAAAGCTCGATACCAGCTCTGTTGGTAGATCTTGGATAAAGCCAACCGTATCGGTCAGCGTCACTTGCAGATTGCCTGTTAGGTGGATGCTCTTGGTTGTGGCGTCCAAGGTCGCAAAGAGTTCATCGGCTTCATACTGGCTCTTACTGGTCAACTGATTCATAATGGTCGATTTTCCTGCATTGGTATAGCCGATCAAACCAATCTTAAAGACAGGTGATTCCAAGCGTTTTTCACGAAGGGTTTCCCGGTTCTTTTCAACTGCCTTGAGCTGACGCTCAATATCGGTGATTTGATTGCGAACGCTCCGGCGGTTCAACTCCAACTGACTTTCCCCTGGACCGCGAGAACCAATTCCTCCAGCCTGACGGCTGAGCATGATCCCTTGACCGACAAGGCGTGGCAAAAGGTATTTGAGCTGGGCCAAGTGCACTTGCAGCTTGCCTTCATGACTCCTAGCCCGCATAGCAAAGATATCTAAAATCAGCTGCATCCGGTCAATGACCTTGACCCCAAGGATTTCTTCTAAGTTGACATTTTGACGGGGGGTCAGGCGATTATTGACCACTACCGTCGTAATCTCATCTGCTTCGACCATTTGAGCGATTTCTTCGAGTTTTCCTGAGCCGACAAAGGTCTTGGTATCGTATTTCTCCCGCTTTTGTGTATAAGAGCCCCGGACATCTCCACCAGCTGTTTTAGCCAGGCTTGCCAACTCCTCCATAGACATGTCAAAATTGTCCATGCCTTGAAGTTCCACACCGACCAAAAGGATGCGTTCTTGTTTTTTTTCTGTTTCAATCATGCTGTAAAAACTCCTTTACATCTGCAAGAACCTGCTTCTTGAAGTGGGGGGCAGAAATGGCGTAAAATTTTACTTCCATCCGATTTCGAAACCAGGTCAGCTGCCGTTTGGCAAAACGACGCGTATTGCGCTTGAGGATCTCACTGGCTTCCTCAAGGCTCTGTTCTCCCTTAAAGTAAGGAAAGAGTTCCTTGTAACCAATGCCTTTAGCTGCCTGAACTTCCGGATGGTCATCATAGAGCCACCGAGCTTCATCCAGCAAGCCCTCCTCTAGCATGCGATCTACTCGGCGATTGATGCGATCATAGATCAAGGACCGTTCATCATCTAGACAGATGAGATAGGGTTCATAATCGGTCTCTTCGTTTGCGAGGTCCTGCCCAAAATGCGCAATTTCAAGAGCCCGCATGGCCCGACGGCGATTGAGTTGAGGAATCACAAGTCCTTGCTCCGCCACTCTTTGGTACAAGTCTTCGTCCGACAGCACGTCTAATTGAGCGCGATAGGCCAGAATCTCTTCATGAGGAACTTCACCACCTAGATGATAACCTTCGAGCAGACTTTGGATGTAAAGACCTGTCCCACCTGCAATGATAGGAAGCTTGCCTCGAGCTGTGATCTCTTCAATCGCAGTCTTAGCTTCTCTTACAAAATCAAAAGCCGAGTAAGACTCGGTCACCTCCCGCACATCGATCAAATGATGGGGAGCTGCAGCTTGCTCTTCTGGTGTCGCCTTGGCTGTTCCAATATCCAGCTTGCGATAGACTTGTTGACTATCGCCACTGATAATTTCACCATTGAGGGCTTGTGCTAAATCGATCGCAAGAGCTGTTTTTCCAACAGCAGTCGGTCCCACAATCACAATTATCTTGGTTTTCATCGTTTTTCCTTGCAAAATTCACGTTTTTTCGTTACCATATATTATAACATAAATATTTAAAGTTCAGAAAAGGAGAAATTCTCATGGCTAAAGGATTTGGTAAAGGTTTTGTTACTGGTGTTGCTGGTACAGTTGCTGCTGTCGCAGGTGCAGTTTACACATTCAAGAAAAAAGTAATCGAACCAGAAGAACAAAAAGCAGCTTTCATCGAAGAAAACCGCAAAAAAGCAGCACGTCGCCGTGTCTCACACTAATCATTCAAAAAGCTCCGGGAAACCGGAGCTTTTTTTGTGTTGTTCAGAGAAGTTTAGATTGAAATTTCACCGTTCTTTGATCATCTTCGTTGCGATCTCCAAGAGCTCCACTCCCATCTGAAAATGCTCGTCTAACAAATCATAGACAGCATCTTCGGACAAGACACCACAAGGTAGATCTGCTGGAAAGCCAGCTTGATTGGACAAGTCCAAATCATCAAAATAGGCCTGACTACTATAATAATCGCGCAGTTGGATATAGCTTTCTTGATGCTCTCTTAGCTGATCCACTGCTTTTTTGGTTTCTTCCAAAGTTTTGGCATAGTCATTCAAATAACCTTCCATTTTTTGGATCCGTTTAATTTTGTCCTGTTCAATTGCCATCATTTACTCCACTTTCACCACTTCTAGATGGGGGCCACCTAAAAGCACGAGGTATTTTTCAACTTGCTCTTTGCCATAAGAACGACGAAGAGCTTCTGCATAGAGATCGAGCTGATCCCGGTAGCGTTCGACCAATTGACTAGGGACCTTGTAGTGATCCGTCTTGTAATCAAAAAGTAGGATCCGGTCTTCTAGCACCACGTAACCATCCAGGATCCCCCGCACGACAAAGTCCTCACCACTGGCTGGATCTTTCTTCAGCATGGCAAAGGGAGCTTCGCGCCGGACTCGAGAGGCTTCTTTTTGAAGCAAGGTCCCCAAAGGCGTCTCATAGAAAGCAAGGATGGCCTCTAGCTTGATGCGGGCTTTGACTGCTGGCTCTGCTTGAACTTGCTCCAAGGCTTGATGCAGCGTATCCAGCGAGATTTCTTCTCCAAGAGGCACGCGCTGCATGAGTTCATGGACGGCACTACCGACCTGGGCTCCTGTCACGGCCTTTTCTTGACCAAAAGTTGGAAGCTCAAACTCAGGCGTCACAGTCTTTGCATCCATAATTTGGACACCATTGGCATCCATGACCGGCTCGTAGAATTTCTTGATCTGACTAGGAGTACGGACACTTGGTAAATGAATGGCCGGAGCATAGAGCTGATTGAGCCGATCAACATTTTCCAAGATATCCAAGGCCCGACGAATATCCTCTGACTGACGGATATCCTTGAGCTGATCAAGCCGGGAATCCTTCTTCTTCTCTAGTGGTTCCAGCTGATCTGGTGTCAGGTCTTCGTCTGTCACAAAACGTGTGTCATAAGCCAGGGTATTCTTGGTAAACACATCTTGAATCGCAAAGAGCCAGTCCTGATATGAGGTCCATGCTTTTCGTTTTTCCGGATCTAGCTTGCCATTGCGACTGGTCCCCCAATCGGTATCACGCAGTTTGTCCTCCCGGCCTTTTCCGATCAGATAAAGCTTGAGCTCGGCCCGTGTCATCGCAACATATAGAAGACGCATCTGCTCAGAAATGGTGGCCAATTTTGTTTCTTCCACATTTCGTTGGTAGCAAGGCGTTTCGATCTGCAGGCGAATGGATTCTGGAGCAGCTGGATTCTCTGTCTCAACCGGCAGGTTGGCAATATATTTAAAGCCAATCCCTTTTTGACGACTGAGAATAATCGGCCCCGATTGATCCTTACGGTTAAAAGCCTTGTCCATATTGAGAATAAAGACATACTTGAATTCCAGCCCCTTACTCTTATGGACGGTCATGAGCTGGACGGCATCTTTTGGAGCCGCAAGAGGGACGCTAGCCAAATCGTGTTCATTTTCGATCACCTTATCAATCATGGCAATGAAGCGCGACAAGCCCTTAAAGCCGGCCTTCTCATAATCATTGGCCCGAAGCATCAAGGCATAGAGATTGGCCTGGCGCTGGGCCCCATTTGGAAGGGCGCCGACATAGTCATAGTAATAGCGATCCTCATAGATTTTCCACAGCAAATCATAGAGCGAAGAGGTCTTAGCAGCAGCCCGCCAAGTAGATAAAACCTTGAGGAAGTTCTCGATTTTAGCTGAGAGCTTGGCATCAACCAACCGTGCATGCTCTGCAGTTTTCTCAAGGGCTAACTGGACCTTGTGGTAGAAGGGCATTTGCTTTTGCTCTGGAAGGGTCTGCAAGGAAATCCGTGCCAATTCATCTTCATCAAAGTCAAACATGGGGGATTTCATGAGAGCAACCAAGGGATAATCATGCAAGGGATTGTTAATGGTCCGCAAGGTATCCAACATGACCATCACTTCCAGTGACTCAAGATAATGCGCCTGTCCGCTATCTGCCACAATCGGGATACGATACTGGTCAAAGGCTTCCAGAATCGCATCATTTCGCGTTCGAGTCGCCGTTAAGAGCGTGATGTCTTTAAAAGGCACTTTTTCCACCCGATGGAGACGTAAAATTTCTTTGATGACCAGGAGAATTTCTCCCTTGGAAATGGTCTCGACTCCAAGGGGAGCTTCCTCGTCTTCGGCCCGTTCTTCCTGGTCTTGACTGCCATCATAGAGCAAAAATTCGGCCCGATGTTGTGGCAAGGCCATCCGCTGCTTGTCGCTTCCTGCAACCAGATAGTGGGTTTGATTGTAGTCAATCTCTCCTACATCTTCATCCATCAAATGGCGAAAGACATCATTGGTCGCGTCCAATACCTCCACATGACTCCGGAAATTTTCCTTGAGGAGAATCAACCGCCCTTTCGCCCCTTCTTCTTGGTAAGCCTTAAATTTATCATTGAAAATCTGTGGATCTGCCTGACGGAAGCGATAAATCGATTGCTTGATATCCCCCACCATGAAGCGATTGTGGCCATTTGACAGCAAATCCAACATCCGCTCTTGGGTGTGGTTGGTATCCTGGTACTCATCGACCATGACCTCATGATAACGCTCTTGAAAGGCTTGTCTCACCTCTGGGAATTGCTCTAAAATTTGAATGGCAAAATGACTGATATCCCCAAATTCATAAGCTTTTTCTTGGATTTTTCGCTCCAGATAAGCGCGAGCAAAGTCTCTGATAAAGTCCCGGAGCAAGGAGAGCATGGGGCCTTCTTCTTGGTGGTAGGCTTGTTGAAATTCCAGCTGATAGAGCTGATTTTCCAAGTCTCTGAGGCGGTTGATATGTATGGTTTTATCCTGGTTATAAGCCGTGACTAACTCTTTCAACTCTTCTTTTCGGGCTCTGTTGGTCAAGGCTCCCCCATTTGAAGCCCGACTAATCGCCACGACTGCCTTTAGGACAGAGGTCAGTTGCGCTTTATTGGTGCGACCTGTCAGGCTTCCAATCTGATCGAGCACTTCTTGCACGGCTTCCAAATACTTGGCTTTGCCAAATGCTTGGCCTTCATTGGACAAATGGAAGGCAAAAAAGCTCTCTGCCTCATAGAGGGCCTGCTGGATGCTCTCCATCAGAGCACCTTCAACCAGCTCAAAATCAGTTTCCTCATAGCCTTTTAGGAAATGCTCCTCCAACCATTTCTCCGGATCACTGGTCGACTGAAGAAAGTCATAGATCTGGTAGACTTGCTCCTTAAACAAGGATAAATTTTTGCGTTGCCCTGTGAAATTCTTGACCATCTGGACAAAGGCTTCTTGGTTTTCTCCTTGGTAATAGCGGTCAAAAACAGTCTGAAAGACTTCATTTTGCAAGAGACGCTGCTCACTGGCATTTTGTAAAATCCGAAACTGGGGTGCCAATCCAAGCAAATAGCCATAGCGCGTTAGGACCTTTTGGGTAAAGGAGTCCATGGTCCCGATATCGCTCGTTGCGACATCTGCGATTTGACGGGCCAGGTGTTGCTTGAGTTCTGGGTCATCGCTCGCTTGCAGGGCTTTTCCAAGTTCACTTTCCAGACGCTCCTTGAGCTCTCCTGCTGCCTTGACCGTAAAGGTCGAGATAAAGAGCTCCTTAATCGAAATGCCTCGCTGGATCTGATCCAAAATCCTTTGCACCATGACAAAGGTCTTCCCCGAACCAGCAGAAGCCGACACCAAGATATTAGTCCCAGAACTATATATGGCATCGATCTGTTCTGCTGTTCGCTTTTGCTCTTTGGTAGAGGCTGCCTCTTGGGCCTGAAGGGCCTTGATTTCATCTCTTGTCAAAAATGCTTGTTTGATCATTTGTTCAAGACCTCCTTCATCTTCTCGATCCAAGCGGCTTTCACCTTTTCACCGCGTATTCCTTTTTGGTCTAGTTTGGTCAAGAACCGTGCCTGACCGAGGTGACGATCGGCTTCAAAGCCTGTGATGGATTTAAACTGCTCCACATATGGTGCGATATTACGCCCATTTTCACTATAGGGATTGATGGCAAATTGCCCCTTGAGAATCCCTTCTGCTGCTGTTTTATAGAGATAAGCGTTGTACAAGAGGAGCAGCTCCAGCTCTTCCTTACTCAGCATCATGGCCTTGTTCTTATCATAGGCCTCGCCCAGATAAGACGCCTGATCTGCCATAAAGAGCCCCTTGTACTGTTGACTTTTCATAGTTTGATTGATGGCGTCCTCGACTGTCCTAGTCTTTTTCAGATCCACTAAGGGATCTCCCATTTCCAAATACATGGCTCCGAAAATCCCTTGCTCCGCTTGGTATTCCTTCAGATCCTGAATGGCAGAGAGATAGGTTGGCAATTGAGAATTCAGACCATTAAAGAACTTGTCATAGTGGAATTGCGTCAAGCTCGACTTGTAATCCACAACGCCAAGAGCTCCTTGTTCTCGTAATTTGTCAATCCGGTCCACCTTGCCTCGTAGCTGCAGGAGACGGCCATCAGACAAAGGATAAGAGGTATGGGCGCTCCCTCCAAAGAGGGTCTCCTCACCAATGGTCTCGATGCCATTTTGCTGGGCGAGGACACGCCCCGTTGTTTTAGCGGTATCAAGAAGCAAGTTTCGAATAAACTCGGTCTCTCCATTTTCTCCATACAATTGCTGGAACTCTGCTTCTTGGCTGGTTTCTCGAATCGCCTCGCTTAAGCGCTGATCAAAAGCTTGATCGGAGCTGTCTTTTAAGACTTTTTCAAAGATTCGGTGCAAGAAATTCCCATGACTGCGAGCGTCTGGCCGGATCGTCTCATCTTCTTGTAAGCCCAAGACATAGCGCAGATAAAAGGCATACTGGTGCTTGTAGTATTCATTCAAGGCAGAAGCAGATAAAGTCAAGGCTTTGCCCTCTGGATAGAGCGCTTGAAGCGTATCCGACTGGAGCTGGCGACTCTTCAATTCCGTTGAAATTTGAGGAATCTGGATGCCTTCAGCGGCCAATTTCTTTCGCAAGACCCGCACGGCCACACCCCAAAAGCTGGCTTCTTCAGGAGACAACTCACTCGTAATTTCTTCTTGATGGAGTTCGATCACGCGCGCTAAGAGGGCTCGGTAGGTCCCGATATCATCACTCGAAGCTTGGGCTTGTTTGGTCTTCCACTCGATGGCAATAGGCTCCTTGGCCAATTCTAGAAGATAAGGAGAGACACTATCTTCCGTTTCATTCACCAAGCTAGGGGCCGATAGGACCAACTGCTTGGTCGCTGCATTGAGTAACGAAACCGCCACAAAGCGATTCTTCTTGAGATTTTCGCTGGTCACCACCTGGAGCTCTGCTCCTTCTTGGGTGGCCTCATTGAGCTGCTGACGCTCTTCTTCACTGAGAAGCGAGGTATTCTGCGCGATCTTGGGAAAACGTTCCTGGGTCAGCCCGATCGCGTAGACATAAGGTGCTGTCAAGGGTTCAATCAAGTCATAGGACTGAACCATCACCACATCGACAGTAGCAGGAACTGTCCGGTATTGAGACAATTGCATCCCCGATAAGAGGAGGGCCAAAAAGTCATCCACTGTCAGCTCTTGGTCCTCAAAAACCAGATTCAATTCTTCTAAGACGTGGAGGAAAGCCTTCCAGACCTGGTCATAGCGCTCCTGCTCTTCCAAAGCTAGATCCTTGATCAAAGCTTGTAAATTCTGAGAAAGCTGAGCCTCTTGCAGAAACTCTGTAAAGGCCATTAAGAGATGGGTCACCTTTTGTTTGCGCTGTGAAAAGAAAGGAGCTAAAGGTTCTGCGACGCGTTCCCGGAGAGTATTGAGCCCTTCCAAATTAAACTTACCCTGACGATTGCTGGTAAAAGGCTTGTGAAATTTTGCAGCCCCCTTTACTTCCGCAAAGCGAAGGTACTGCTCAAAAGAATCGACTTCTTCTTGGGTCAAGTCACTATACAGACTCGTTTTCAATAGATTGATGACGTCTTCGGTCTGGTAATTGAACTGCTTGATCCGCCACAAGGATTCAATGACCTGAATCAAGGGATGATGGACCATGGCTTCGCTTCGTCCCAAGTAAAAGGGTATCTGATACTGATCAAAAATGGTCTTGAGTTGCAGTTGATAAGCTTCTACATCGCCTAGCAAGACCCGAATATCCCGATAGCGTGCCCCATCATGAAGGCGCTGACGGATGGATTTAGCAACAAATTCCAACTCTTCTTTTTGTGTATTGGTTTGCCAGAGTTGAACAGCAGTTCGATCTTGGTTCTCCAGTTCATCTTCCACTTGTGAAAAATCGTAACGCGCTTCTAACATGCGGGTCATGCGACTAAAGGAGTCTTCGATCGCTTGCCCACAATACTGAGGCTGTACCTCAAAAGTCTTTGCCAGCTGAAGGAGAAAGTCAACACTGGCTTGGTAAAGATTGCCCTCTCTAAAGCTTGCCCGATAGGCTTTTTCACTGGCATAGACTCCGATGACAATCTCCACTCCTTTTCGGTGAAGGAGACCAATCAAGGCCTCTTCTTCCGCAGAAAAACGCGTGAAGCCATCGACGACGATCGCCACATCCTTTAATTGCTCCTCTAAGTGCCCTGCTTCGACCTGATTGAGGAAAACGGCCATCTTGGACTGGGATTCATACTGATGCTGGACCAGCATCTCAGAGACCGCTTCAAAAATCGCCAAGAGGTCCTCTCTTTTTTCAGCTTCCCCGAGCAACTCCAAATCTGTAAAATCCATCTGGGCTGTCTGTAATTCATGGTAGAGCTGAACCAGTTGCTGGATAAACTGAGGATCCTTGCGCAGGGCTCCGTAAACTTTAAGATCCTGGTCCTTCATGTGAGAAAGAGCTTTAAAAAATAATATGCCTAGTCCGATGTCATCTAAGGCTTGCTCCTCAAAAACCTGATTCAGGATGAAATAACGGGCCATTTGAGCAAAGCGCGTAACGGTTATGGTAAAAGAAGCCTGACCTTCTAAATAGGACAAGACCTTGGCTTCTTTTTCAAAGGAAAGAGAGTTAGGTGCAATGTAAAACACACGCTTGCCATCTTCTACTAACCTTACGGCTTCTTGCGTCAGGACCTGGGTCAAGGGGGTCCGAACATCCGTATAGAGTAATTTCATCCGATCCGTTCTCCTTTTAGCACTTTCTTGAGAGCTTTTATCTTCTTATTATATCATTTTCACAAGTGGGACTAAAGCAAGAAGTCATGGTCCTCTTGGCCCAATTTTAGGATATTTGTGCTACAATTAAAGATGAAAAGACAGAAAGGATAACACCTATGACCAGCATTTATGATTTTTCTTTAGAAAACCAACAAGGGGAAGAAATTTCTCTTTCCCACTACCAAGGTAAAGTCCTTATCGTGGTCAATACAGCAACAGGCTGTGGCTTGACCCCGCAATACCAAGGACTGCAAGATCTCTACCTGCGCTACAAGGAAAAAGGGCTGGAAATCCTAGACATCCCTTGTAACCAATTCATGGGACAAGCTCCAGGAACTGCAGAAGAAATCAATAGCTTCTGTAGCCTCAACTACCAGACCACCTTCCCACGATTCGCTAAAGCCAAGGTCAATGGTAAAGAAGCCCTTCCTCTTTATGACTGGCTCAAAAGCCAAGCAGCTGGACCACTGGGCAAACGCATTGAATGGAACTTCGCAAAATTTGTCATCGACCGACAAGGCCAAGTCGCCCAACGCTTCTCCTCCAAAACAGAACCAGCTGCTATGGAAGACTTAATCCAAGAATTACTTGAAAAATAAGCAAAAAAGCTTGAGCGCTGGCTCAGGCTTTTTTTATGTAGACAAACTATTTAGAAATAAGTTAAGCGATTCTGCAAAAAATAAAATGAGTTCTAATTTTTAAAATGAATCAAGAAAATACCAAAACTTTCCGCCGTGAGAAAAGTGCCTGAAACAATAAAGATTCAGGCACTCGGAATTATTGAGACCTTAGGCTCAATAATTAGTCATGGAACTTCTTCGAAGTTCGCTGACGTCCGTACTCACCTAAGGAAAGTTTTTAAGATGACTTTGTCTTCAATCTATGCCTGAGCCAACGCTCAAGCTTTTTTGGTTTAATCAATCTCAAGTCCACCGGTGTACAAACGGTGATAGGTTCCTTTTTCTGCCATCAAGGAAGCATGGTTGCCTCGCTCGATGATGCGTCCATGGTCCATCACCATGATGACATCGGAATTGACAATCGTCGACAGACGGTGGGCAATGACAAAGACAGTCCGACCTTCCATCAAGCGGTCCATCCCTTCTTGCACCATCTTCTCTGTCCGAGAGTCAATGGAAGACGTCGCTTCGTCCAGAATCAAGACTGGCGCATTGGCAAGGGCTGCACGGGCAATGGCGATCAATTGTCGTTGACCATTTGATAGGCCAGCCCCATCATCTGTCAAGACTGTCTCATAGCCCTGATCCAAGTGCTTGACAAAGGAATCCACATTGGCAATCCGAGCCGCTTCAAGGATTTCTTCCCGTGTTGCATCAGCACGGCCGTAAGCGATGTTTTCCGCAATCGTACCAGTGAATAAGTGGGTATCTTGAAGAACGATTCCGAGGGAACGACGCAGAGAATCTTTCTCAATCAATTTAATATCGATCCCATCATAAGTAATCATTCCGGATTGGATGTCATAGAAGCGGTTGATCAAGTTGGTGATGGTTGTCTTTCCTGCACCAGTCGCTCCGACAAAGGCCACTTTTTGGCCCTTATCCGCATACAAGTTGATGCCATGAAGGATTTGTTTTTTTCCATCATAAGAGAAATCAACATCATCAAAGACCACATTTCCGACCATCTTGACAAGCTGATAATCCCCATTTGGACGTGGGTGTTTCCAAGCCCATTTGTTGGTTTTCTGATCGGTTTCGACCATTTCTCCATCGACCAGTTCATAATTGACCAGCGTCACTTTTCCTTGGTCGACTTCTTCTTCTTCGTCCAAAAGATCAAAGACACGATCTCCACCAGCCAAGGCCATGAGGACAAAGTTTAATTGTTGAGAGACCTGGGCAATCGGACCTGTGAAGGAACGGTTCAATTGCAGAAAGGCCATAAGACCACCAATGGTTAAACCACCGACGCCGTTTAGCGCAAAGAGTCCCCCGATCAAGGCTGTCAGAACAAAGGAAACATTTCCCAAGTTCCCAAGAATTGGCATGAGGACATTGGCATAGCGGTTGGCTTGGTAAGAGGATTCAAAGAGTTGATCATTGATGCGGTCAAAATCCTCAATGCTTTCTCTTTCATGCACAAAGGCCTTGACCACTTTTTGACCAGACATCATTTCTTCAATAAAGCCGTTCTCAATCCCCAAGTTCTTTTGTTGGGCCCCGAAGTAACGACCTGACTTGCCAGAAACATCCTTGATGATAAAGACCATGACGATAACCATGAAGAGAACAATCAAGAACAAGAGTGGACTAACCGTCAGCATGGTAATCGTTACCCCAAGGATGGTAATCGCTGAGGATAAGAGTTGAGGAATGGATTGTTCAATCGCTTGGCGAAGAGCATCAATATCATTGGTATAGATAGACATGATGTCCCCGTGTTGGTGGGTATCAAAGTAACGAACGGGCAGTTTTTGCATGCGAGCAAACAACTGATTTCGAAGACTTCTAAGTGAGTCTTGTGAAACAGTCGCCATGATCAGGGTAAAGCCATAATTGGCAAGTACCCCGATCAAACAGATCAAACCAACTCGTGTTAAGAAGGACAAGAGCGGTCCAAAATCATGGCTGTTGCTTGTCAGCATGGGCTCCACATAGACATCGACCAAGGACTGAATCGAAGCTGTTACATTGACCGTAGCAAGAGACGATAGAATGATTAAGATAAAGGAAACAATCAAGGATACCTTGTAGTTTTTCCAAAGGAAGTCGAGCAGGCGAAGGATAGAGCCTAGATTTGCTTTTTTCTTAGTTTTCATCTGCTTCTCCTTTCCCTTGTGTTTGCATTTCATATACTTCTTGGTAGATGGCATTGGTCGCAAGCAATTCCTCGTGACGACCGATCGCATCGATTTGGCCATCATTCATCACGATAATGCGATCTGCATCTTGAATAGAGGAAATCCGTTGACCAATGATGATTTTGGTAGTCTCTTTCAAGCTGGTTGCCAATCCTTGACGGATCAAACTATCCGTCTTGGTATCAACCGCAGACGTCGAATCATCCAAGATCAAGATCTTCGGATTCATGAGAAGGGCACGCGCGATACAAAGACGCTGGCGTTGACCACCAGAGACGTTGGATCCCCCACGCTCAATCATGGTGTCATAACCCTCTTTGAAATCTTGAATAAATTCATCGGCTTGGGCAATCTTACAAGCTGCAATGATCTCTTCATCCGTCGCATCCTTATTTCCCCAGCGCATATTTTCTTTAATCGTACCAGAGAAAAGGACATTGGTCTGAAGAACCATGGCCACTTGCTTACGAAGGGAATCAAGATCGTATTCTTTGACATCGTGGCCTGCTACTGTCACCCGACCAGACTCAACATCATAAAGACGAGGAATCAACTGAACCAAGCTTGATTTCCCTGATCCTGTTCCTCCCAAGATACCAATCACTTCCCCTGAACGAATAGAAAGATTAATCCCTTGTAAGACATGGGTCTTGTCGCCATTTTCATCGGTATAAGCAAAGGTCACATCCTCAAAGTTGATCGAACCATCAGCGACTTCTTTGATCCCATTTTCTGGAGAGTCAATCGTCGTTTTGGTCGTCAAGACTTCATTGATCCGCTCGACAGAGGCCATGGAAATCGACAACATGACAAAGATCATCATAAACATCATGAGCGACATGAGAATGGTCATGGTGTAGCTAAACATAGAAGTCAGATTCCCAGTGGAGAGTTGGCCACCAACGATCAGATGAGCCCCAATCCAAGAGATCAAAAGGAAAGAAGCATACATGGAAAGCATCATAGCTGGGCTACTCAAGACAACGATACGGATAGCCTTCATAAACATGTTATAAATCCGGCGTGAAGCTTTTTTGAATTTAACGGTTTCATCTGCTTCCTTAACGTAGGACTTCACCACTCGCATATTGGTGATGTTTTCCTGAATGCTGTTGTTGAGATTGTCATAAGCTTCAAATACTTCTGTAAAGAGCGGATACACAATCTTCATAATGATGCTTAAGACCGCTGCCAAAAAGATGGTCACATAGACAAAGATCATGGCCATTTCCGGATTGATCAAGAAACAAGCCACAATGGCAAAGATCAAATTGAGCGGTGCCCGCACACAGATCCGGATCACCATTTGATAAGCATTTTGCACATTGGTCACATCCGTCATCATCCGAGTAACCAGACCACCAGATGAGAACTGATCAATATTCTCAAATGAGAAGGTTTGAACCTTTTTGAAAATAGCCCGACGAAGGTTTTTGGCAAAACCAGCCGATGCATAGGCGCCATAACGGGCAGACTGCATCCCACAAAAGAGGGAGAGAAAGGCACAGACCAGCATGAGCCCACCGTAAAACAAAATATTGTTCATGTTTCTTTGTTGAACACCCTGGTCCAAAAGACTCGCCATGACAAAGGGAATCGAAATCTCAAACATGACTTCAAAGACCATGAACAAGGAAGCCAAAATCGAGGGCTTCTTAAATTCTTTGATCTCGGAAATTAAGGATCGAATCATTATTACCTCCAATGTTATTCATACTTTTTCCTGCGGTAGAAGCAAATCTTATTTCCACCGAAAATAGGTCAAAACACACAAAATTCCCTGAGGGAAAGACCCTAGGGATTACGCGTTTTTTATAGTCTTCATTGTAACCTAAATTGCAAAAAAATGCAAGATTTTTAGACAGCATCCGTTTTTCTGTTTATCTAGTACAAAAGAGGCTGGGACAAAAGTCCTAGCCTCTCAATTGTTTTTGATTGTCGAGCAAGACGCAGTGGCTGAGTGGGCTCTACTACGCTGATTTTATCAGCTTTTACAGCCCTACTCAACTGTGCGGAGGTGGGACGACGAAATCGAATTCTAACGAATGACCGATTTCTGTCCCACTCTCTCTATGCGTATCCTGTCTTATTCTTCCTTAGACGTAGCGACGAGATTCAAGAAGCGATCAAAGTAGGACTTGTTTTCTTTCAAATCCTTTTTCAGTCTTTGCGCCTCTGTCAATTCATCCGTAATCAAGCCATCAATGGGTTGTTGCAAATACTTGGTCAACTTTTGCTTGTCATTGATGGTCCAGACATAGAGCTCTTTTTTCATCTCATGGGCCTGAGTTACCAAATTCTTTTGATAAGAAAAGTCTTCAATGGCAAAAAAGTCAACTGAGACCTTTTCAAAGCGACCGAATTGAATAGGAATGACATAGCCGGTCTTGATCTCAGGGGCTTTTTTCTCGACTTTTTCCATGACCGACAGATCCAAAGACATAGCCGGATAGTCTTTTTCGACCCCTAAGTCCCGCATCTTCTGCACAAAGAGATCCACATAATTAGGAGGCTCTCCACCATGAGACTTAAGCTCAACCAAGAGCTTCATCTTCAATTCTTTGGCACGCTTGACATATTCCTCAAATGAAGGGATATGACTCGTGTGACCATCCTGTTGAATCTTGAGGCCTTGCACCTCAGCTAGGGTCATGTCTTTCACATCCTTGTCCACCCCAGCAAGGCGCTTGAGATTGTAATCATGCATGACGACAAATTGATGGTCCTTAGTGAGAAGGATATCCATCTCCGCATAAGCTGCCTTTTCCTTGGCTGCTGCTTCTAAGGCTTCCAGGGAATTTTCTACCCCTTTGGAGACATCCCCTCGATGGGCGATGAGCTTGACCTGGTCATTCACCTTTAAGGTTGCCAGTTCAAAGGCTGAGATCCCCGATTGGACCATGAGAAAGATCACTGTCAGAGCAAAGAGCCCCTTCATCTTTCGACTGCCTTTCGAGCGCATGACCGATCGGCTCGGTACTTCCCATGCAGAATCCAAGATAATGCCGAGCGACCCCACCTTTGTCAAGACTGTAAAAATGAATAGGAAGGTCCGAATCAAGACCAAAAAGATGGTCACCACCCAGAAATACTGGCCTTCTTTATCGATCACGGTCAAGGTAAAGACCAAACCCAAGATCAATAAAATCCCTAGAAAGGTTAAGAGAAACTCAAAGGACAGAATCCTCCATAAGAGACGAAAACCTCCTCTTTTAGTCATAGTCCAGCTTTTTTTCAAGGCACGACCAAATGGCAACTCCTCTACCACGAGGTTGGGAACCGTATAGATCAAGCGAAGATTAAGATAGATAAAGGTCAGCTGCACCACAAAGAGCCCGATGGAGCCAATCGTGGTCTTTTCAAACTCACCTGTGATAAAGGTTGGAATATAAAGCCCATCCGTCAATGTCGATCCTATCAAGACACCTGCAACAGGCAAGGTCAAAAGGAGATAGAGCAGAAAATAAAGCAGATTCCTTCCCGCTAGGTCCTTCAAGCGACCAAATGATTGCCGCAAGACCTTTTTAAAGGACAAGTGTTGGTCGGTTCGCGATAGGTAAATGACCGAAATCAGGGTCCGCATCTCCAGCATAAACAAGAAAGCAAAGACCATGATAAAGACCAAAAGAGCCAGCAAGCTCAAGGGATGGCTCATAACAGAGACAAGGTTGTTCTTATCGATATTAGCCTGACCCGCAAGCAAGACTGCCAGATGAAAGAGCCAAGTCAAGGCCGCAGCCCCAATACCAACCACAAATTGTAGCAAAATTCCAATCGCAATAAAGGACCATTTGTTGCGCCAGATCAAATAAAAGGCCCCCTTTAAGTCTTGCCAGTAAGTCCGTCTCATCTCAATCCCTTTCCTTTCTTTCATTCCCCTAGAATAGCGGAAAAGCCTCCCCTTGTCAATGCGTTTC
>NZ_JAPVYQ010000009.1:0-89368 GCF_041431935.1 Streptococcus sp. 27098_8_99
GAGTTTAGCTTGTTAGAATATAGATATTCAATTTTGAATGTTTAAGCATTCAGAGTTAAGTGACGATAGCCTAGGAGATACACCTGTACCCATGCCGAACACAGCAGTTAAGCCCTAGAACGCCGGAAGTAGTTGGGGGTTGCCCCCTGTGAGATAAGGTAGTCGCTTAGCTTTTTTCCGCCATAGCTCAGTTGGTAGTAGCGCATGACTGTTAATCATGATGTCGTAGGTTCGAGTCCTACTGGCGGAGTATAGGAATTAGACCAGTGACCTGGTCTTTTTTATTTTTATTTTTTTCAAAACCTAGTCTGAAACTTTTAAGTTTTCTTGATAGCAAGCTCGTTTGTGGTAAGATGAGTATGGGTCATTTATGTAAGTTACTTTCAGACAAATGTTGTGTTTATCTGTTCCTAATATCAATGGCTTTTTCTGTCTAGCTTAATTTTACAAATTGGGAAGTATAAAAGCTCCGTTATAAGAACGGAGCTTTTATACTTTTAGTTATTTGGGAAAAATGCATTATATAGGGCTTTAATGGCTTTTTCTTCTTGATCTTTATTAACAACAAACATAATAGAAACCTCACTAGAACCTTGCGAGATCATTTGAATATTAATTTCATTTTCTGATAGTGCCTTAGCTGCAGTTGCAGTAACCCCTACTTGGCTCTTCATTTTTTCACCAACAATCATAATGATTGAAAGATCATGTTCAATTTCGGCTGTGTCAACTTCGAGCTTTTGTGTTAATTGTTTCAGAATTTCTTGTTCTTTGATCGGAGTCAGTTCACGTGAACGCAAAATGATAGACAAGTCATCGATTCCAGTTGGCATATGTTCCCAACTAATATTGAGATCTTCTAAAATTTGAAGGACTTTTCGACCAAAACCGACTTCACGGTTCATAAGGTATTTTGTAGTGTTAATACTAACGAATCCTGAATCACCTGCAATTCCTACAACAGTCACATGATCATTTGAATGTTCCAAAACAATGCGGGTTCCAGGGTGGTCTGGATTATTTGTATTTTTAATAACTAATGGAATTTTACCTCTGTATGCTGGAACGAGTGCTTCATCATGCAAGACTGAAAAACCAGCATAGGCTAATTCACGCATTTCTTTGTAGGTTAATTCGGGAATAGAATGTGGGTGTTTAATAATACCTGGATGTGCTGCAAAGATACCATTTACGTCTGTAAAGTTTTCGTATAAGTCTGCTTTTACACCCGCTGCAATGATCGATCCTGTAATGTCAGATCCACCACGAGAAAATGTACAAATGTCGCCATCTTGAGTAACACCAAAGAAACCTGGAATGACAATCACTTCACTTGAATCTTTTAGTTCTTCAATTTTATCGTAACTAGATGGTAAAATACGAGCGTTGGAAGGTTCTGCAGTGACCGTAATTCCTGCTTCTTTTGGATGGATATATCTTGCTTCTAATCCATTTTGATTGAAATAGGCAGCAATGAGTTTAGCATTGTTATTTTCACCAGCTGCTAGGAATGCATCGTATGTAAATGGATTCCCTTTTTTAGGTAAATTTGTTAAATCATAGATATCTTCAGCAATTTCCTGAATAATAGAATCTTTGAGACCCAATTCCTCTGTAATGGCACGATAACGTTCAATAATCCACTGTTGTGTTTGTGTGACATCCTTATCTGAAGTAAATTCTTTATAATACCGGATCAGAGCGTCTGTTACTTTTGTATCTTCAGCGTTGCGTTTGCCTGGAGCTGATACAACTACAAATCTTCTTTCTGGATCATCTTTAATGATATCAAGTACTTTTTTTAATTGAGAAGCTGATGCTAGAGAACTTCCACCGAATTTAGTTACTTTCATATTTTCTCCTTAATAGTTTCATTAATACATTATACCAAAGTTCAGTTATTGATACAATGTATTTACAGATAGGGCATAAAATAATTGATTCTGTAGAGGAGAGAAATTGTAATTATTCAAATTTTACAATTTTGTTACATCTTATAGATATATTTTGCTATTTTACTTTTTTGTGGTATGATATGTTATAATTCAAAAGTTTTAATATCAAAATATTTTATATTTAAACAAAAGGAGTCTGTGATGTTTGAAACAATTTTGTATTCTGTCGAAAACGACCTCGCGACAATCTCTTTAAATCGTCCTGAAGTATCCAATGGTTTTAACATTCCAATGTGTCAGGAAATTTTAGCTGCCCTGGAAGATGCAGAAAAAAATGAGGAAGTAAAATTCATTATTCTATCAGCAGAAGGGAAAATCTTTTCAGTTGGTGGAGATTTGAGCGAAATGAAACGCGCAGTCGATGCGGATGACATCGAGTCTCTTGTTTTAATTGCCGAATTAGTTAATACGATTTCAAAGAAAATCAAGCAATTGCCAAAACCGGTTATTATGGTGGCAGATGGAGCGGTTGCTGGAGCAGCTGCTAACATTGCAGTAGCTGTTGATTTTTGTATTATTAGTGATCGTACTAAATTTATCCAAGCCTTTGTTGGGGTTGGTTTAGCACCGGATGCGGGTGGGTTATTCTTGTTAGGAAAAGCCATTGGCATGTCTCGGGCTACTCATTTAGTAATGACGGGTGAAGCCTTGACTGCTGAAAAGGCATTTGATTATGGCCTAGCTTATCGTGTTTGTGAATCTGAAAGACTCGATAAAACAGTTGAGCAATTGCTTAAAAAATTAAGAAGAGGATCTTCAAATTCTTATGCTGCCATGAAAGAAATGGTTTGGGAAGCATTCTTGAAAGAATGGGACCAATATGCGGGTCTTGAATTGGATTTGCAAAAGAAACTAGCATTTACAGAAGATTTCAAGGAAGGGGTTATTGCCTACTCTGAGAAACGTCGGCCACAATTTAAAGGAAAATAAATTTGTAATTTTTCTATGTTTTGTGAAAAAATGCTTGCAAATTATTTTCATTTTTGATAAAATTTGACTATCAAAGTAAAATTAGGAGGTGGAGTTTTGAATTACCAATTAGTTAACGACTATTTAACATCCATCTTTAATAATGTTTTGGTTATTGAGGAGTCGAGTCTAAGAGCAAGTCGATTCAAAGATGTTTCTATTAAAGAAATGCATACGATCGATGTGATTGGTTCGACACCGAATGCAACCCCGAGTGATATTTCACGGGAGTTGATGGTGACTTTGGGGACTGTCACGACAAGTTTGAATAATCTTGAGCGCAAAGGGTATATCGAAAGAAGAAGATCGGAAGTTGATCGCCGGGTTGTACACTTGAGTTTAACGAAGAACGGTCGTCTACTTTATCGTCTTCATCAGCAATTCCATAAACGGATGGTCAACCAGATTATTGGAGATATGAGTCCCGAAGAGAAGAAAGTGATGCAAAAAGGATTGCAAAATCTGTATCGTTTCTTGGAGGAAATTAAATAATGGTCTTTGCTAAAATTAGTCAAGTTGCTCATTATGCACCTGACCAAGTCGTATCAAATGATGATTTGGCTGAGATCATGGATACAAGTGATGAATGGATCAGTAGTCGGACAGGTATCCTTCGGCGTCACATTTCAAAAGATGAGACGACAAGTGATCTAGCAACAATTGTTGCACAAAGATTATTAGCAAAAGCAAACTTAGATGCTGAGGAAATTGATTTCATCGTTGTTGCTACGATTACTCCAGACAGCTTAATGCCATCAACTGCAGCCCGGGTACAAGCTAATATTGGAGCTTCTCGAGCTTTTGCCTTTGATCTGACTGCAGCATGTAGCGGATTTGTATTTGCATTAGCCACTGCTGAAAAATACATTTCTTCAGGTATGTACCGGCGAGGAATTGTGATCGGTAGTGAGACGCTTTCAAAAGTATTAGACTGGTCAGACCGTTCCACTTCAGTCCTTTTTGGAGATGGAGCTGGTGGTGTCTTGCTTGAAGCAAGCGATCAAAAATCGTTTTTGGCTGAGAATCTTTTTACAGATGGTAGCCGAGGTGCTAGTCTTGAGTCTTGCTATTTGGGGCTGTCTTCCCCTTATTCAGATGAAGTTTCCGATCGAAGATATCTGACAATGGATGGACGGGCAGTTTTTGATTTTGCCATTCGTGATGTCACGAAAAGTATTCAAAAAATGATAGCAGACGCCTCTATGGAAGCAGAAGAGATTGACTATTTTCTGTTACACCAGGCGAATGACCGAATGTTAGATAAGATGTCAAAAAAACTGGGTGTCTCTAGAGAGAAAATCCCAGCAAATATGATGGAATATGGGAACACTAGTGCTGCTAGTATCCCCATTCTATTATCGGAGTGTGTCGAGAATCATCGAATCAAGATGGATGGAAGTCAAAAAATTCTTCTGACAGGATTCGGTGGAGGTTTGACATGGGGCACACTTCTTGTTACAATCTAGTTAAACATGTGGAAACACATTTTAAAAATTTATATATTATTTTTTAAGGAGGCCTATCATGGCAGTATTTGAAAAAGTACAAGAAATTATCGTTGAAGAACTTGGTAAAGAACCATCAGAAGTAACTCTTGAATCTACATTCGAAGATTTAGAAGCAGATTCATTGGATTTGTTCCAAGTAATCTCTGAAATTGAAGATGCTTTTGACATCCAAATCGAAACTGAAGAAGGATTGTCTACAGTTGGTGACCTTGTTGCTTACGTAGAAGAAAAAACAAAATAATGATAGATGAGAGTATCGAAAGATATTCTCTCTTGTTTAGGTAATAGTTTGAGGCTCAAAGAAACAATCTTTTAAACTCAAACTATTACTTAAGCGAAAAAAGAGGTAGGTATAATGCAAACACGAATTACTGAACTATTGAATATTAAATATCCAATCTTCCAAGGTGGGATGGCATGGGTCGCTGATGGTGACTTGGCTGGAGCAGTATCAAATGCCGGTGGTCTTGGAATCATTGGTGGCGGGAACGCTCCAAAAGAAGTTGTAAAGGCTAACATTGATAAAGTGAAGTCTATTACAGATAAACCTTTTGGTGTAAATATCATGCTTTTGTCCCCATTCGCGGATGACATTGTTGACCTGGTGATTGAAGAAGGTGTAAAAGTTGTTACAACTGGTGCTGGAAATCCTGGGAAATACATGGATCGTTTCCATGAAGCAGGGATCACTGTCATTCCTGTTGTTCCATCTGTTGCCCTTGCAAAACGGATGGAAAAATTAGGTGCCGATGCAGTGATTGCAGAAGGGATGGAAGCTGGAGGCCACATTGGTAAATTGACGACTATGACCTTGGTTCGTCAAGTGGTTGAAGTTGTTTCTATTCCAGTAATTGGTGCTGGAGGTGTCGCTGATGGTGCCGGTGCTGCAGCTGTCTTTATGTTAGGTGCCGAAGCTGTTCAGGTGGGAACTCGTTTCGTGGTTGCTAAAGAATCTAATGCTCACCAAAACTTTAAGAATAAAATCTTGAAAGCGAAAGATATTGATACGGTAGTTTCAGCATCAGTTGTTGGACACCCTGTTCGTGCGATCAAGAATAAATTGGCTTCTGCCTATAACCAAGCTGAAAAAGATTTCTTGGCAGGTAAGAAGACTCAAGAAGAAATTGAAGAATTAGGAGCAGGTGCGCTTCGCAATGCCGTTGTTGATGGAGATGTTGACAATGGATCTGTAATGGCAGGCCAAATTGCTGGTCTTGTGAGCAAGGAAGAAACTTGTGCTGAAATTCTAGAAGATATCTATTATGGTGCAGCCAAGGTGATTCAAAGAGAGGCTGCTCGTTGGGCAGATGTAAACGTCTAAAAACGTCGAAAGGATTAGGATAGTGACAAAACGTGCGTTCTTATTTGCTGGTCAAGGGGCTCAGAAATTGGGCATGGCGAGCGATTTGTATGCGGCTTATCCCGTTGTTAAAGAGACATTTGATACGGCTAGTCGTATTCTAGGCTATGATTTGCGTGAATTGATTGATTCTAACGAAGAAAAACTGAATCAGACACGCTATACTCAACCAGCTATTTTGACAACGTCAGTAGCCATTTATCGTCTCTTAGTAGAAAATGGTATCACTCCTGATATTGTTGCCGGCCTCTCTTTGGGGGAATATTCTGCCTTAGTTGCGGCTGGAGCTCTTTCGTTTGAAGATGCAGTAGCTTTGGTTGCGAAACGTGGTGAATTCATGGAAACAGCAGCTCCTGCTGGAAGTGGGAAAATGGTTGCTGTTATGAATACAGATCCAAGTTTGATCGAAGAGATTTGTCAACAAGCATCTGAAAAGGGTGTAGTAACACCAGCTAACTACAATACGCCAGCACAAATTGTGATTGGTGGTGAGGTTGCGGCTGTGGACTATGCTGTGGAACTATTGCAGGAAGCAGGTGCCAAACGCTTGATCCCTTTGAATGTGTCAGGTCCATTCCACACAGCCTTACTGGAATCTGCTAGTCAAAAATTGGCGACTGAACTAGAAAAAGTATCATTTAATGATTTTGATCTTCCTTTAGTTGGGAATACAGAAGCTACGATCATGAAGTCGGAAGATGTGAAAGCACTGTTGGCCCGTCAAGTAAAAGAACCGGTTCGTTTCTATGATTCAATTGCTACGATTCAAGACTTTGGTGTAGATGAAGTCATCGAGATCGGACCTGGAAAAGTCTTGTCAGGATTCTTGAAGAAAATTGATAAAACTCTTCCAACTCATAACGTCGAAGATCAGGCTAGTCTAGATGCACTTCTGAATGCTTAAAACGAGGTAAAGATGGAACTTAAAAATAAAAATGTTTTTGTAACAGGTTCAACACGAGGAATTGGATTGGCTGTGGCTCATAAATTTGCGAGTCTCGGTGCCAATGTTGTCCTAAATGGACGTTCTGAAATTTCTGAGGACTTGCTTGCGCAGTTTGCTGACTATGGTGTGACTGTTGTTGGTATTTCTGGGGATATTTCTAATGGCGAAGATGCTCAACGTATGGTAGCTGAAGCAATTGAAAAGCTTGGAAGTGTTGATGTTTTGGTCAATAACGCTGGCATTACAAACGACAAGTTGATGTTGAAAATGACTGAAGAAGATTTTGAACGGGTCTTGAAAATCAACTTGACCGGTGCCTTTAATATGACACAAGCTGTCTTGAAACCTATGTCTAAGGCTCGTCAAGGTGCCATTATCAACATGTCCTCTGTTGTTGGTCTAATGGGGAATATTGGTCAAGCGAACTACGCGGCTTCAAAAGCTGGTTTGATTGGTTTTACCAAATCAGTAGCGCGTGAAGTTGCAGCCCGTGGCGTTCGTGTGAATGCCATTGCACCTGGTTTCATTGAATCAGATATGACTGATGCTATTCCAGAGAAAATGAAAGATGCCATGCTAGCTCAAGTGCCAATGAAACGAATTGGTCAAGCTGAAGAAGTGGCAGAAGTTGCGGCTTTCTTGGCAGGTCAAGAATATTTAACTGGTCAAACAATTGCCATTGATGGTGGAATGACCATGCAATAATGAATGCTCACTGATCGAAAATCACTTACTTAAATATCCATCCGACAAAAGGAGAATATATATGTCTACAAATCGTGTTGTTGTTACAGGTTACGGTGTAACCTCACCAATCGGAAATACACCAGAGGAGTTCTGGAATAGCCTTCATGAAGGAAAAATTGGAATCAAGCCTATTACGAAATTTGATGCTTCTGAAATTCCAGTCTTTAATGCTGGTGAAATTCAAGATTTCCCATTCGATAAATATTTCGTGAAAAAAGATCAAAATCGTATGGATACTTACTCATTGTATGCAATCTATGCTGCAATGGAAGCTATTGAAAATTCAGGCTTGAATATGGAAGAAGAAGATCGCGATCGTGTTGGTGTGATTGTATCATCTGGTATCGGTGGTTTGCAAGAATTGGAAGATCAAATTATCCGGATGCATGAACGTGGGATGAAGAGAATCCAACCAATGTTTATTCCAAAAGCTCTTTCAAACATGGGTGCTGGAAACATCGCACTTAAGATTGGGGCTCAAGGGGTATGTAAATCCGTGACAACAGCTTGTGCTTCTGCCAATGATGCCATTGGGGAAGCTTTCCGTGAAATTAAATTTGGTATGCATGATGTTGTTTTGGCAGGTGGTGCTGAAGCTTCAATTACCAAGATTGGTATCGGTGGTTTCAATGCTCTTACGGCCCTTTCAACAACGGAAGATCCAGAACGTTCCTCTATTCCATTTGACAAAGACCGTAATGGTTTTGTGATGGGGGAAGGTGCAGGGGTTCTCGTTATTGAAAGCTTGGAACATGCTCAAAAACGTGGTGCTAACATCTTGGCTGAGATTGTTGGTTACGGTTCAAACTGTGATGCCTACCATATGACAACACCTACACCAGATGGTTCAGGTGCTGCTAAAGCGATTAAATTAGCGATCAATGAAGCTGGTATCAAACCTGAAGATGTTGATTATGTTAATGCTCACGGGACATCAACACCTGCCAATGAAAAAGGTGAAAGTGGTGCCATTGTTTCTGTCCTTGGTAAAGAAGTTCCTGTATCATCTACTAAATCATTTACAGGGCACTTGTTAGGTGCTGCAGGTGCGGTTGAAGCGATTGCTACTATCGAAGCGATTCGTCACAGCTTTGTACCAAAAACTGCTGGTACCAAAGAATTATCTGACTATATCGAAGCAAACGTTGTTTATGGTGAAGGTCAAGAAGCGGATATTCAGTATGCTATCTCAAATACCTTTGGTTTTGGAGGACACAATGCTGTTCTGGCCTTTAAACGTTGGGAGGGTTAATTCATGAATATTTCTGAAATCAAAGATTTGTTGGCTCAATTTGATGAGTCAACTTTGCGTGAATTCTCATATAAAAATAATGGCGAAGAATTGAATTTGAGTAAAAACCAAACGAGTTCAGTTGCGGCTACACCGGTTGCTCCTGCAGTTGAAGTGGTAGCAGCTCCTCAAACTCCTGTAGTAGCCCCTGTTGTTGAAGCACCAGCAACACCAGCTGTAGCAGCTGAACCAGTTGCTGCTCCAGCTCAGGCTGCAGAAGGTGATGTGGTTGAAAGTCCATTGGTTGGGGTGGCTTACTTGTCGCCAGCTCCGGATAAACCAGCCTTTGTATCTGTAGGAGATAAGGTCACTAAGGGTCAAACACTCTTGATTATCGAAGCCATGAAAGTGATGAATGAAGTCCCAGCACCAAAAGATGGGGTAGTCACTGAAATTTTAGTAACGAATGAAGAAATGGTTGAATTTGGAAAAGGATTGGTTCGAATCAAATGACAATTGATATTAATGCTATTCGTGAGGCTTTGCCGCATCGTTACCCAATGCTTTTGGTGGATCGCGTATTGGAAACAAGCGAAGATACGATTGTTGCCATTAAAAACGTCACAATTAATGAACCATTTTTTAATGGACATTTTCCACAATATCCTGTTATGCCAGGTGTTCTCATCATGGAGGCTTTGGCACAAACAGCAGGTGTACTAGAGTTGTCAAAACCTGAAAATAAAGGTAAATTAGTCTTTTATGCAGGGATGGACAAGGTGAAGTTTAAAAAACAAGTCGTTCCAGGAGATCAACTGGTGATGACAGCTACTTTTGTCAAACGTCGTGGAACCATTGCTGTTGTTGAAGCGAAAGCAGAGGTAGACGGTAAGCTTGCAGCTTCAGGAACGCTTACGTTTGCAATTGGAAATTAAGAAAGGCCTATCTATGTTTCGTAAGATCTTAATCGCCAATCGTGGTGAGATTGCAGTGCGCATTATTCGTGCGGCTCGTGAACTTGGCATCGAGACGGTTGCGGTGTATTCTACTGCTGATAAAGAAGCCTTGCATACCTTACTAGCGGATGAAGCAGTCTGTATTGGACCTGCTAAATCAACAGAATCTTATTTGAATATGAGTGCTGTCTTGTCTGCGGCTGTTTTAACAGGTGCAGAAGCTATCCATCCTGGTTTTGGATTTTTAAGTGAAAACTCAAAATTTGCAACCATGTGTGAGGAAGTGGGCATTAAATTTATTGGTCCTTCTGCTAAAGTCATGGATTTGATGGGGGATAAGATTAATGCTCGTAAACAGATGATCAAAGCAGGAGTGCCTGTTATTCCTGGATCAGATGGTGAAGTGTATACTGCTGAAGAAGCGCTCGAGATTGCAGAGCGTATTGGTTACCCTGTGATGTTGAAAGCATCTGCAGGAGGCGGTGGCAAGGGAATTCGGAAGGTTGAAAAACCAGAAGATTTGGTTGCTGCTTTTGAATCTGCTTCCTCAGAAGCTCAAGCTGCTTTTGGGAATGGTGCCATGTATATGGAGCGGGTGATTTATCCGGCACGCCACATTGAAGTACAGATTTTAGCGGATCAGCATGGACATGTCATTCACTTAGGTGAACGCGATTGCTCTCTTCAACGAAATAACCAAAAAGTTCTAGAAGAATCCCCTTCGATTGCTATTGGGAAAACGCTTCGTGATCGAATTGGTTCTGCAGCTGTTCGTGCAGCTGAATCAGTTGGGTACGAGAATGCTGGAACGATTGAATTCTTGTATGATGAAGGCAAGGGTGAGTTCTACTTTATGGAAATGAATACCCGTGTGCAAGTGGAGCATCCTGTCACAGAATTTGTAACAGGAGTTGATATCGTTAAGGAACAGATTAAAATCGCAGCTGGCCAAGAATTATCCGTTACTCAAGAGGATATTGTCATTAAAGGCCATGCGATTGAATGCCGGATCAATGCGGAAAATCCTTCCTTCAACTTTGCACCAAGCCCAGGTAAGATCACTAATCTCTATCTTCCAAGTGGTGGGGTTGGCTTGCGTGTGGATTCTGCTGTGTATCCTGGTTATACGATTCCGCCATACTATGATAGTATGATTGCCAAGATCATTGTCCATGGTGAAAATCGCTTTGATGCACTGATGAAAATGCAGCGTGCTCTTTATGAGTTGGAAATCGATGGTGTCACAACCAATAGCAGTTTCCAGTTGGATTTGATTTCAGATTCACATGTGATCGCTGGTGATTATGACACTGCATTTTTGATGGAACAATTCCTTCCAAATTATAATAAGGAATGATGAAAAAGCCTGGACTTGTGAGGGAAGTATGAACATCATCTTCACAGTTTCAGGCTTTTATAGTAATGCTTCAGATACTGTAGCATATTATAAGGAGTAAGTAATGGCATTATTTTCTAAAAAAGATAAATATATTCGGATCAATCCGAATAGGTCAGCCTGGAAGGAGCCTCAGCCAAAACCTGAAGTTCCTGATGAACTATTTTCACAATGCCCAGGTTGTAAACATACCATTTACCAAAAGGATTTAGGTAGTGAGCGTGTCTGCCCGAATTGTGGCTATACCTTCCGTATTTCTGCTAAAGAACGCTTGGCGCTGACAGTGGATCCAGCTAGCTTTGAAGAAATGTTTACAGGAATCGAAACGACAGATCCTTTGAATTTCCCAAATTATAAGAAGAAACTAGCAGCAGTGCGGGAAATGACAGGATTGGATGAAGCTGTCCTGACTGGAACTGCCTTGATTAAAGGGCAAAAAATTGCTCTTGGGATCATGGATTCTAACTTTATCATGGCTTCAATGGGTTCTGTAGTAGGTGAAAAAATTACTCGTTTATTTGAATTTGCGACAAAAGAAAAATTGCCAGTTGTTCTCTTTACCGCTTCCGGTGGCGCTCGGATGCAAGAAGGAATCGTGAGTTTGATGCAAATGGCAAAGATTTCTGCGGCTGTTCAACGCCATTCCAAAGAAAAATTATTCTATTTGACGGTATTGACAGATCCGACAACTGGTGGGGTGACAGCCTCATTTGCTATGGAAGGTGATATTATCATGGCAGAGAGTCAGGCCTTGGTTGGTTTTGCCGGTCGGCGCGTGATCGAATCAACTGTGCGTGAGAAATTGCCAGATGATTTCCAAAAAGCAGAATTTCTACAAGAACATGGATTTGTAGACTTGATCGTGGAGAGAAGCCAAATCCGAGCAACAGTTGGACAATTATTGGCCCTTCATGGAGGTAAACATGAGTAAAATAACACAGATTATTAAAGAGGCACGTGACCAAGGAAGATTGACTGCGCTTGATTTTGCTCAAGGAATTTTTGATGATTTTATCGAATTACATGGAGATCGAAACTTCCATGATGATGGTGCGGTGATTGGTGGGATTGGACGCTTAGGCGATCAAACGGTTACAGTCGTTGGAATCCAAAAAGGAAAAAATCTTCAAGATAATCTAAAACGTAATTTTGGGCAACCCCATCCAGAAGGCTATCGAAAAGCTTTGCGCCTCATGAAGCAAGCAGAGAAATTTGGCCGTCCAGTTGTGACCTTTATCAATACAGCGGGTGCTTATCCTGGTGTTGGTGCTGAAGAACGAGGACAAGGGGAAGCCATTGCCCGCAACCTCATGGAAATGAGTGATTTAAAAGTTCCAATTATCGCGATTATCATCGGAGAAGGTGGTTCTGGTGGTGCCTTAGCTCTTGCTGTAGCAGATAAGGTTTGGATGCTTGAGAACTCCATCTATGCAGTCTTGAGTCCAGAAGGTTTCGCCTCTATTCTTTGGAAAGATGGAAGTCGTGCCATGGAAGCAGCAGAGTTGATGAAGATTACTTCTCACGAATTGTTAAATATGGAAATTGTCGATAAGGTGATTCCCGAGCATGGATTTTCGAATGGAGAACTACTGGCTCAAGTGAAGAAGGAAATCCAAGCAGAATTGAAGGAGCTACAAGCCTTGCCTCTCGAAGATCTTCTAGAGCAACGTTACCAACGTTTTCGTAAATATTAAAAAACTGAGCTTGCAATTTGCAAGTCTCAGTTTTTTTAAACTTTATTTTGGTGCGATGACTTCAGCGCCACCCATATATGGACGAAGAACTTCAGGAATGGTTACAGAACCATCTTCGTTTTGATAGTTTTCAAGAATAGCAGCGACAGTACGTCCAACAGCCAATCCAGAACCATTCAAAGTGTGAAGAAGTTTGACTTTACCATCTGCTTCGTCACGGTAGCGGATTTGCGCACGACGAGCTTGGAAATCTTCTGTATTGGAACAGCTTGAGATTTCACGGTAGGTATTTTGTGCTGGGATCCATACTTCTAAGTCGTAAGTCTTAGCAGCTGAGAAGCCCATGTCTCCTGTTGAGAGAGCTACTACACGGTATGGAAGGTTCAGTTTTTGAAGGATATTTTCAGCATTGACAACCATTTTTTCCAATTCATCATATGATTCTTCTGGTTTAGCAAACTTCACCATTTCAACCTTATGGAATTGGTGCAAACGGATCAAGCCACGAGTATCACGACCAGCTGAACCAGCTTCTGAACGGAAAGATGGACTCATAGCGGTGAAGTAGATTGGAAGGTCTTTCCCATCAAGAATTTCATCGCGGTAGTAGTTCGTCAAAGGAACTTCAGCTGTTGGAATGAGGACATAATTGGTATCGCTAAGTTCAAAAGTATCTTCCTTGAATTTTGGATATTGACCAGTACCAAACATAGAATCATGGTTGACCATGTAAGGAGGGATGACTTCAGTGTAGCCTTCCTTGCCATGTTCATCCAACATGAAGTTGTAGATAGCGCGTTCTAAGCGAGCTCCAAGTCCTTTGTAGAAGAGGAAACGAGCACCAGTGACTTTAGCTCCGCGTTCCCAGTCAAGGATACCAAGGTCTTCACCTAAATCCCAGTGAGCTTTTGGTTCGAAGCCAAATTCGCGCGGTGTTCCCCAACGGCGAACCTCAACGTTGTCATCCTCATCTGCTCCAACAGGGACACTGTCAGCAGGGATGTTTGGAAGAGTTGTGGTAAATTCTGTCAATTTCGCATCGATTTCTGCTAACTCAGCATCAAGAGCTTTTACCTCTGCAGAGAGGGTTTGCATGGCAGCAATCTTATCATCTGCATTTTCCTTGTTGCGCTTTGCTTGTGCGATTTCAGCAGATACGGTGTTGCGCTCTGCTTTGAGATTTTCTACTTTGACTAAGATGTCTCGACGTTTGGCATCGATTTCTTTCATTTCATTCAAAATAGCCGCATCTACTCCACGTGTTGCCAATTTTTTTGCAACTGCATCAAAGTCTGTACGAATCCGTTTAATATCTAACATAGCTTCTCCTTTAACAAAAAACACACCTGTTACAGTGTTGGAGTGGCAGAGCCACGGTTCCATCCAACTTCACAGGTGTGCACTTGATTCGATATTGTATTTTAAAGAAACGGTAGAATTTCAATTAAGATTTCTATCTGCTCGCAGCAACCGCAGACTTTCTGAAAGAACCTCTTAACTTACTTATCCGTTTGCGTCTATTATACAAGAAAAGATCCTATTTTGCAAATAGATTTTTAATTTTAGCCGTGATGATTTGGATCAACGTAGGAAGTTTGACAATTTTCTCATTTCCTAGATGTTCCCGAGCAATCTTTAAAATTTTTCCAGAGTCTTTTGAAGCAAAGAGAAATTTTGATTCTCTGGTATAGATTTCAAAATGGCGGCTAATTTTACGTCCGGATACATTGGCTCCGATTCGCTCGATTTCTTGCCAGGGAATTTGGATGTAGTCTTCAACATTTGCATCCGCATAAAATTCAAAAGCGGCATTCCCGACTAGGATTTTTCCAACCTTTCCCCCCACTCCAAGGTAAGAAACCCCTGTAGTATGGAATTCAACGGTTTTATTCAATGATTGAGCCATGAGATCCTCCTGTATTGCTGTTCACTCCATTATATCATAATAAAAAGAAGGCCGAAACCTTCTTTTTAGTTGATCTTTGCTTACATCAAGCCAGCAACGTGTGCTAATACACCGATTACAAAGAGAGCGATGATGATAGTGATTGGAGATACTTTTTTCTTCAACAACCACATACAAGCAAAAGTAAGAAGCAATCCCATCAAACCAGGAATCAATGAATCCAAGTTTTGTTGGAAAGTTGTAACTTTTTCAGGTGTTTGAGATAGGCCTGAACCAACTTGAGCGAAGGCTTCTTGAATTCCTTTGAAACCTTCAGGAAGTTTATCCCAATGGATATAAGCTTTGTCGTCTAATTTGACAGAAGAAACATTGAAGACGAATTTAATAGATACCCAACGTTCTACCAAGACAGCGAGGATGAACATCCCAAGGATAGAAGCCCCTTTAGTGATGTCTTGCAAGATCCCACCAGACATATCTTTGGTAATTTCAGAACCTGCTTTGTATCCAAGTTCTTGCGTGTACCACAAGAAGGCCATACGAATCGCATTCCATGCGATAAAGAAGATGAGTGGGCCAAGGATGTTACCAGACGCAGCAAGTGATGCACCAAGGGCACCAAGGATAGGACGTACTGTAAACCAGAAGACTGGATCTCCGATACCCGCCAAAGGACCCATCATACCAATTTTAACCCCTTGGATGGCAGCATCGTCAATCGCAGCACCGTTTGCTCTTTCTTCTTCAAGAGCAAGTGTTACCCCGATGATAGGAGCGGCAACGTATGGGTGAGTGTTGAAGAATTCCATGTGACGTTCAAGAGCAGCCGCTTGGTCTTCTTTCTTCGTGTAGAGTTTTTTGATAGCTGGGATCAATGAGTAAGCCCAACCCAAGTTTTGCATCCGTTCATAGTTCCAAGAACCTTGCAAGAAGGTTGAACGCCACCAAACTTTTTGACGATCTGATTTAGATAATTGTAATTTTTCAGTCATGATAGTGTCACACCTTTCTTAATAGTCTTCGAGAATGTCGCCGATTGGATCGTTAGAAGTAGCGGCTCCGCCACCTCCATTGCCACCTTTCTTAGAAAGAGTAAGGTAGATCAAGGCAAGGGCAACACCAATTGCTCCAAGAGCGATCAAAGTTAATTGGCTAACGGCTGCAAGAGCAAAACCGATGGCAAAGAATGGCCATACTTCACGGCTCGCCATCATGTTGATAACCATGGCATAACCAACGGCTACAACCATACCACCACCGATTTGCATTCCATCAGAGAGCCATTTTGGCATTTGTTCAAGAGCAGTTTTGACAGTTTCAGCAGGAATCATCAACAAGAGGGCTGCAGGAATGGCGATACGAAGACCTTGAAGAAGAAGGGCCACAAAGTGAGCGCGTTCTACACCTTTGATATCCCCTTTTCTAGCAGCAGCGTCGGCAGTGTGAACCAAACCAACGGAAAGGGTACGGACGATCATGGTCAAGAAAAGACCAGCAACTGCAAGTGGAATAGCGACACCTTGAGCGACAGCGATTCCTTTTGTACTGAAGTCTCCCCCAAGTACCATGATGATGGCAGCAGCGACAGATGCAAGGGCAGCATCGGGTGCAACTGCGGCACCAATGTTTGCCCAGCCAAGTGCAATAAATTGAAGTGAACCACCAAGCATAATGCCAGCAGTCAAGTTACCTGTTACCAAACCGATTAAGGTACAAGCAACAAGGGGTTGGTGGAATTGGAATTGGTCAAGGATACCTTCAAGACCTGCTAAGAAGGCAACAACGACCACTAATACCATAGAAATAATAGACATGTTTAAAATCCTTTCGTAAGTAATCGATTATTGAACGTTAGCTTTGTTAATTAAGTCAAACAAATCTTTCTTAGAGTCATTTGGCACTTTACGGACGTCAAATTCTACTCCAAGATCACGCATTTTTTCAAATGTAGCCACATCATCTTTATCCATTGATAACACATTGTTCACCATGGTTTTACCAGTTGAGTGGGCCATTGAACCAACGTTCAAGGTTTTAATCGGAACACCACCTTCGATGGCGCGAAGAGCATCTTGGGGTGTTTCAAATAAGATCAAAGCATGGGTATTTCCAAAACGTGGATCTTTTGCAACGTCGATCAATTTTTGAATTGGGACAACGTTTGCTTTCACACCATTTGGTGCCGCTTGTTTGATCAATTCCTTACGGAGTTCATCTTTGGCAACAGAATCTGAAGCAACAATGATCCGATCGGCTTTTGAATCAGGTGTCCAAGCAGTTGCGACTTGTCCATGAAGAAGACGTGTATCTAAGCGGGCAAGGTTAATCTTGAGTTTTCCATCTCCGATAACCGTTCCTTCTGGAATAGCAGCTTGGGCTACAGGAGCAGCAGCGGCTGTACTAGCTTCTTCAACAGGATTCAATTCTTCTGGAAGAGCTTTGACACCGTCTTTTGCTTCCTTGATGATGTTTGCAGCGACTTGATCAACGCCGGCATTTGCATCCATCAAACGCTCTGTATAAGCTTGAATCAACATCGGAAGGTTCAATCCTGTGATGATCGCAAATTTACGATCTGGATTTTCTCCCATGACGCGACTTGCTTGGTTAAATGGAGAACCACTCCAAAGGTCAGCCAAAACCAAGACTTCATCTTCTGCATCAAATGCGGCAACAGCTGCATTGAATTTAGCATAGAGATCATCCGGGCCTTCACTTGGCATGAACGTAACCACTTGAACTTTCTCTTGATCCCCAAAGATCATCGAGCCGGATTGGTGGATTCCAGCTGCAAATTCACCGTGGCTAGCAATAATGATACCAATACTCATTATTGACATTCCTCCTTATAAAATTTGTTTGACTTTCAGTTTAAGAAAACTTTAAGCTACTTTATTATAAATCGTTTCCACACTTAAGTCAATTTTTCTATCAAAATCTCGATGTAAAAACATTGATTTATTATATTAAATTATCGTTAGATAGAAAAAGAATGCTCTTGAATGAATTTTGTTTATTACTTGTTGATGCTTAAAAAATCAATAATAGATATGTTTTATAGGATTTTGTTCTCAATGAATAGATTCCGATAATCAAACGATAATCTCGAAAACAAAAATAAATATATAACAAATTGTATATAAGAGGGATTGGGAGCACACAAAAAAGACTAGCCCAGTTGGGCTAGTCCTGTAGGTTTAGTTGTTTAGTTTGTAAAGTCAAGTACCATACGTCCTTGAATGGTTCCAGCTTCCATTTCGTCAAAGACTTTGACAGCATCTTCTACTGGACGTTTTTGAACGACAGGGACTACCAAGCCTTCTGCCCCAAATTGGAAAGCTTCTTCCAAGTCTTTACGAGTTCCTACAAGAGAACCAATGACTTGGATACCATCTAATACAGTTTTCACAATGCTGAGGTCCATCATTTCAGAAGGAAGACCAACTGCGACCACGCGGCCACCTGCACGAACAGAATCTACTGCTTGGTTGAAAGCTACTTTAGAAACAGCTGTTACGACAGCAGAGTGAGCTCCACCATTTGTTTTTTCTTTGATCAATCCTGGGACATCTTCAACTTCGCGACCGTTGATGACAAAGTCTGCACCAACTTCTTTCGCCAATTCTAGTTTATCATTGTTGATATCGACAGCGATGACATGTGCGTTGAAGACTTTCTTAGCATATTGAACAGCCAAGTTTCCTAGTCCACCAGCTCCATAGATAACGATCCATTGTCCTGGTTCAGCTTTGGCTTCTTTGATGGCTTTGTAAGTGGTAACACCTGCACAGGTAATAGAAGAAGCTTGGGCTGGATCTAATCCTTCAGGTACTTTCACTGCGTAATCTGCAGTAACGATACATTGTTCAGCCATCCCTCCATCAACAGAGTAACCAGCATTTTTTACAGTACGGCAAAGAGTTTCACGACCAGTTGTACAGTATTCACAAGTTCCACATCCTTCGAAGAACCATGCGACACTGACACGATCCCCAACTTTTAGGCTCTTGACATCTGGAGCAACTTCTTTAACAATACCGATTCCTTCGTGTCCAAGAACACGGCCTGGAACTTTACCGAAGTCTCCGTGAGCAACGTGCAAGTCAGTGTGGCAGACACCACAGTATTCGATTTGAACAAGAGCTTCCCCTGTTTCAAGTGGACGCATGTCTTTGTTTGCAACGATTTCAACACCAGTACCTTCTGGATTAACAACAACAGCTTTCATTTTGTTCCTCCTTAAGTGAACGAGAAGCGATTTAGCATTTTTTGAAAGCGCTTCTTTAATAACTACGTTAATAATATCACAAACTTATCTATTGAACAATAAAAAAATGGAAAAAAAGAAGGGTATTGATTAACCGATTAAGGATTTGGCGAAGAAAAAGACATGAGGGGATAACTCATGTCTGTTCCTATTATAAGAATAATTGAATGAGTTGGCGCGCGACACCGTCTTCGTTATTGGTGAAATCTGTGACGGAGTCTGCATAAGGGAGAAGGACGGAGCTAGCATTTTTCATGGCGTATCCATGACCGGCTAGAGCAAGCATGTCGGTATCGTTGTGCTCGTCTCCAAAGGCAATCAAATCCTTCTGATCCATATTGAGTTTATCTAGAAGGTAGGTCAGAGCAGAAGCTTTGGTCACATTTTTTGGATTGCATTCCAGAATATTTAAGGGACCACCCCAAGTATTGATAGACAGATTGTAGTCATAATGCCGATTCATTTCACCTGCCAGAGCATATTTGTCTTCCGCTTTCGTTTGAAAGAGAATACAGTTTGGGTCGCTCGTTACCCGTTCGGGGTTGAATTGATTTTCTGGTTGGAAAGCCTCAATACCGAATAATTTAGGGTCTGCAACGTGCTCATTTGGATCGGTAATAAAGAATTTATTGCGGTATTCGCCAGCGATAAAGTCCGCTTGGATGGTATCCCTGTTAGCGACCATATCTAACAGGTATTTTTTATCTAAAGTCAAACATTGTTCATCTGCCCATTTTTTCTCAGGTAGATGCGTAAGGGAGCCGTTAAAATTGATCATCGGAGTATCTAGCTCTAGTTGTTTGTAATAGGTATGTGCCATACGGTAGGGGCGGCCTGTTGTAATAATGACTTTATGGCCAAGAGCACTAATTTTTTTTATCGTATCAATGGTAAAGTCGCTCAATTTGCTTTCGGAATTTAAGAGAGTGCCGTCTAGATCTAGAGCGATCATCTTTTTATGCATATTTCAGTTCCTTTCGAGAAGAATGAGACCATTATATCAGAAAAATCGGAAAAGCGCTCAAAAATCGAGAAGAGAAGTAGGATTTCTTGAAAGGCGAAAGATCTTTTGGTAAAATAGAAATAACGTTCGCAAATTGATTGGGAGCGAGAATGATGAAAAAGGAGTTTATTCTGAAATGGATAAGTTTTTTAAACTTTCAGAACATGGAACCACTGTTCGAACAGAGGTTCTTGCTGGTTTGACAACCTTTTTTGCGATGAGTTATATCCTCTTCGTAAACCCTCAAATGTTGTCACAAACAGGTATGCCAGCTCAAGGAGTCTTCCTTGCAACGATTATTGGATCCGTTGTCGGGACCTTGATGATGGCTTTTTATGCCAATTTACCTTATGCACAAGCACCTGGGATGGGCTTGAATGCCTTCTTTACCTTTACAGTTGTATTTGGTATGGGATACTCATGGCAGGAAGCTTTGGGAATGGTCTTCATTTGTGGTGTGATTTCATTGATTATCACATTGACAAAAGTTCGGAAGATGATCATCGAATCGATTCCGACTGCTCTTCGCTCTGCTATTTCAGCGGGGATCGGGATTTTCTTGGCCTATGTTGGGATTAAGAATGCAGGATTTTTAAAATTCACGATTGACCCTCATACTTATACAGTGGTCGGGGAAGGAGCAGATAAGGCGAATGCAACGATCTCAGCCAATGCATCTGCTGTTCCTGGATTGGTTGATTTTAACAATCCGGCGGTACTCTTGGCTCTTGTTGGTCTTGCAATTACTATTTTCTTTGTTGTCAAAGGGATTAAGGGAGGGATTATCCTTTCTATCTTAGTAACGACTGTGCTTGGAATTCTCATCCATGTGGTTGATATCACTAAAATTGACTTTGCAAGTAACCATCTAGGAGCGGCCTTTAATGATTTAGGCACGATCTTTGGTCAAGCTTTGGGATCGAAAGGATTGGGATCTTTGATTTCCAATACGTCTCGTTTGCCTGAGACCTTAATGGCCATCTTAGCCTTCTCCTTGACTGATATTTTTGATACAATCGGAACTTTGATCGGTACGGGTGAAAAAGTTGGGATTGTTGCGACAAATGGGGAAAACCATCAATCAGCGAAATTAGATAAGGCCCTCTATTCAGACCTTGTAGCGACTTCAGTCGGAGCTATTGCAGGAACTTCAAACGTAACGACGTATGTTGAATCTGCAGCTGGTATTGGAGCTGGTGGACGCACTGGTTTGACAGCCTTGGTTGTGGCAATCTGTTTTGCTATTTCAAGTCTCTTTAGTCCTTTGTTGGCGATCGTACCGACCGCTGCTACAGCTCCAATTTTGATTGTTGTTGGGATCATGATGTTGAGTGGCTTGAAAAATATCCATTGGGAAGATATGTCAGAAGCAGTTCCTGCCTTCTTTACCTCTATCTTTATGGGATTCAGCTACTCGATTACACAAGGGATCGCTGCTGGATTTATCACCTATAGCTTGGTGAAAGTGGTTAAAGGACAAGCCAAAGAAGTGCACAGCATGATTTGGATTTTAGATGTTCTCTTTATTTTAAACTACGTTAGCATGGCCTTGAATTAAGTATCAGGAAAGTGCCAAAAAGGAATGGGAGTTGTCTCCCTTTCCTTTCAGATTGAAGACAAAGTTATACCAAAAACATTCCTTAGGTGAGTACGGACGTCAGCGAACTTCTTTGAAGTTCCATGACTAATTATTGAGCCTAAGGTCTCAATAATTCCGAGTGCCTGAAACGTTATTGTTTCAGGCACTTTTCTCACAGCGGAAAGTTTCAGTATTTTCTTAAATCGATTTAAAAATTGGAACTCAAATTTATTTTTTTGCAGAATCACTTAACTTATATTACTTTAAAATAGTTTGTCTATCTATCTAAAAAACAAACCGGAGTGCAACAATTTCTAAAAGAAAGAGCAGATTTTTAAAAAGTTTGGTATAATAGAGAAATGATTAGTCACAATGAAACGGAGCTGATCGCTCTAGGAAAACAGCTAGGAAAACTCTTAGAAAAGCAAGACGTGATCATCTTATCAGGTGATCTAGGAGCAGGAAAAACAACCTTTACCAAAGGAATTGCAAAGGGGTTAGGGATTGATCAGATGATTAAAAGCCCGACCTATACCATTGTTCGTGAATACGAAGGTCGCTTGCCTTTATACCATTTGGATGTTTACCGGATTGGGAATGATCCAGATTCTATTGATTTAGATGATTTTCTATTTGGAGATGGTGCTACCATTGTTGAATGGGGAGAGCTGATTGAGCCGAGTCTCTCGGATGCTTATCTAAAAATTTTTATCCGAAAATTAGAAGAGGGGCGAGAGTTAGCTTTTGAAGCTCATGGAGCGCGTGCAGAAGCTTTGCTAGCATCCTTTGAGCAGGTGGAAAAAACCGATGACTAAGGAAAAGGAAGTGACAGTAGAAATTCGGCAAGCTGGCAGTGCAGACGCGGCTCTTGTCGTTGATTTCTTAAATCAAGTTGGGAAAGAGTCAGATTACATGACGCTAGATGAAGCTGGAATTGGCATGTCTCCAGCAGACATGGAGCAATTTCTGATGGTGCAAGAGATGGCGGAAAACCGGATTTGCCTCTTGCTATTTCTAGATCAGGAACTGGCAGCTTTGTTAAATATCACTGCAGCTTCTCAACGGTCCATTCAGCATATTGGTGATGTCTTTATTGTGGTTCAAAAAGCTTATTGGAATCAAGGGCTTGGACAGATCTTGTTGGAAGAAGGAATCGAGTGGGCGCACTCGACCGGTGTTCTTAGGAAACTAGTCTTGAATGTCCAAGTACGCAATGAACGGGCGGTTCACCTGTATAAAAAGTTAGGTTTTGAGATCGAAGGTTGTCAAGCTCGTGGAGCTTGTTCAGCTGAAGGAGAATTCTTAGATGTTTACCTTATGGGGAAACTGATAGATTAGAGAGAGATTCTATATGGTTAAAAAAATTATTTTGATGTTTTTGAGCTTATTGACGGTAACAGTGATTGGGATCGGGGCCTACGGCCTTACCATCCTCAATCAAACGACTGGGACTCTCAGTAAGACTTATAAGGGCTTTGGGAATGAGACCAATGTCATTGCAGAAAACAAGCCGATGACTATCCTTTTGATGGGGGTTGATACAGGTAGCGGTTCTCGGGAAGATCCTTGGGCCGGGAATAGTGATACCATGATTTTGGTGACTGTCAATCCTCAAACAAAAGAAACAACCATGACGAGCTTGGAAAGAGATATCCTAACCAATATTACTTCAGATGGCGAAACGGTCCAAGCAAAATTGAATTCGGCTTATGCTCAAGGTGGTGCCAAGTTAGCCATTAAGACCATTCAAGATCTTTTGAATATCCATATTGACCGCTATGTCATGATCAATATGAAGGGGCTGGTTCAATTAGTGGATAAGGTTGGTGGCATCACGGTCAACAATCCATTTGACTTCGATATCTCGATCGAGGAAAATGAGCCAGAATATACGGCTAAGATCGCACCAGGACGTCAGGAGATTAATGGGGACCAAGCTCTCGTTTATTCACGCATGCGCTACCAAGACCCAGAAGGAGACTACGGACGTCAAAAACGCCAACGTGAAGTGATCAAAAAGATTGTTGAGAAAGTTTTAAGCCTCAATAGTTTGAGTCACTACAAAGGAATCATTGAGTCTGTTAGTGACAATATGCAAACCAACATTTCACTTGATAGCAACAGTCTTCTTCAATTGTTAGGATATAAAGATGCCCTTTCAACGATTCATCAGTACCAGCTGAAAGGAGAAGATGCCACCTTAGCAGATGGCGGAAGTTATCAGATTGTCACTTCAAAACATCTCTTGAAAATTCAAAATATCATCCGCAAAGCTTTGGGGATGAAAGAAATTAAAACATTGAAAACCAATGCTTACCTATTAGATGGAGATGAAGAGTTGAAGAGTGCTTCTTCTCAAAATGATACGCCAGCGGCCTCATCTGAGGAAGCACCTGTTTACCAAGAGTTTAACCAACTACCAGTTGTACCATCGACCCAGGATACGGGAGTGGTGACACCTCAAAGTTCTGTTGCACCAGTGACACCAGTTGCTCCTGCAGCTACAGAGTCGAGCAGTGTGACACCTACGGTGCCTTCAGAATAAGAAAAAAACGATTGAGTTTTCTCAATCGTTTTTACTTGGTTGCCAGATGTCTTGAATTTCTTTTAGAGAAGCTGTTGCTTGTTGACGAAATAGTTTGGTCTTGTATTGGAAATCCGTTACCAATTCTTGAAGATTGGTCTTTTGGTCTTGGATAATATCCAGATTGCGTTGGATTTTTGCTAGGTTATCTTGAATTCCCTTGACCAATTGGCTGGATTCAGTCACCTCTGTTTTAATTTCTTTGCGGTTTTTTACTAGGTGGTAGCTCATGCTAGCTCCTGTTGCAAACCAAAAGAGATTTTTGAGTTTCATATGGCCTCCTTTTTAACTGTTTTTGATGGTTTCTGCGAGAACTGCTAGTTGTTCAAAATTAGGCTCGTGTTCAGTAAATGAAATGGCAAGCTCATCTTGATCGGAATAGCGAGGGATAATGTGGACATGTGTGTGAAATACGGTTTGTCCAGAAACTTCTTCCATGTTGCTGATGATATTCATTCCCTTAGCTTGGGTAGCAGCTTCTACTTTTTTAGCAACTTTAGAAACACGTACAAATAGTTGAGCTGTGGCGGTTTCGTCCATCTCTAAGAGGTTGCGAGCGTGTTTTTTTGGAACCACTAACGTATGACCTGGTGTAACCTGAGAGATGTCCAAAAATGCGAGGACTTCCTCGTCCTCATATACTTTGGAGGAAGGAATGTCGCCAGCTATAATCTTACAAAAAATACAATCGTCAACCATAAATACACCTCATTTAGACTAAATTTTGTTATAATATAAGAACATTATACCAGAAATCGGAGAAAATATGTTAGAAATCAACAAGTTGACAGGGGGCTATGTCAACATCCCTGTCCTGAAAGAGGTGAGTTTTTCAGTTCCGGACGGCCAACTGATTGGTTTGATTGGACTAAATGGAGCTGGGAAGTCAACCACGATTAATGAAATTATTGGTCTCCTGCATCCTTATGCTGGGGAAGTACGGATTGACGGCTTGAGTCTTCCAGAAGCTCCAACTGACTATCGTAAAAAAATCGGCTATATTCCAGAAACCCCTAGCCTATATGAAGAATTAACCCTGAGAGAGCATATCGAGACCGTAGCTATGGCCTATGATTTAGACATGGATCAGGTCATGGTGCGCGTCCAGCCTTTGTTGGAACGATTCCGTTTGGCTGAAAAATTAGATTGGTTCCCGACCCAGTTTTCAAAAGGGATGAAGCAAAAGGTCATGATTATTTGTGCCTATGCAGTGGATCCAAGTCTTTATATTGTCGATGAACCCTTTTTGGGATTGGATCCTGTTGCGATTGCAGATTTGATTCAGTTATTGGCCGATGAGAAAGCAAAAGGAAAATCGATTTTGATGAGTACCCACGTTCTGGATTCGGCTGAAAAGATGTGTGATGGTTTTGTGATCCTCCATAAGGGTCAGATCCGAGCAAAAGGGACCTTGGACGAGCTGCGCTCAACTTTTGGGGATGAGAAAGCAAGTCTAAATGATATCTACATGACCTTGACAGAAGAGGAAACAGCATGAAAGAGTTGATGAAAAAACGGCAAGAAACGTTTCGAACTCAATGTGTAAAATATAGCCGCTATGTTCTCAATGATCATTTCGTCCTCTTTATGCTGATTTTCATAGGATTTTTGGCGGTTCAATACAGCCAATTCTTGCAAGATCTCCCCAAAGATACAAGCCTGATCCGCTGGAGTCTCATGATTGGCTTGCTCCTCTTGGTTCCGATAGGCTCCATTGCGACCTACTTAGAGAAGCCCGATGCTTTATTCCTTTTAGTAAAGGAAGAGGAAGTGAAACGTTATATCAAAGGGCAGGCCAAGAAGTCTTTTGTGTTTTGGTTTTTGATTCAAAGTTTTGTCCTTCTATTATTTGTGCCTCTTCTTCTGGCAACGGGGCTGGGTAACCTTGCTATTGTAGCCTATATCCTTGTCTTAGGGGTGGCTAAAGGGGCTGTTTTTAGCTGGAAGGAAGCGCGTTTCTACCAGGATGGAAATTTGAATTGGACCTTGGCCATTGCTCGTGAGAATGCAAGGAAACAATTGATTCTTCGTTTCTTTGCCTTGTTTACAACGGTGAAAGGCATTACCAACAGTGTTAAAAGAAGAGCTTACTTGGATGGTTTCTTAGGGCTTCTTCCCAAAACACATGGCAATACGTGGCTGCACTTATATATGCGCTCCTTCCTACGGAATGGAGATCTTTTCTCTATGACTCTCCGACTCTTGGCTCTTTCCATTCTCGCTATCATCTTTATTCCCCAACCCCTCGTAGTGATTGCCCTTGTAGCCTTGCTCAATTACTTGGTTATTTTTCAATTACTGGGGCTTTACAGTGCTTTTGATTACCAACCGTTGACCCTCCTTTTCCCAATGAAAAAGGGCAGTAAAAAGACAGGGTTGAACAAAACGATTCAGCTGGTCATGGGGATGATAACGGTGATAGAAGGGGGAATTGGCCTGGTCTTTATTTCAGATAAAGTCCTGTTGTTAGGCTTATTGGCTTATACAGTTGCTTTAATCCTACTCTATCTTCCATTTAAGATGGCGCGCTTGGTTGACGAAAGTCGTTAAAATTAGTAAAATAGATTGGAAACTTTTTACGGAGGAAAAGATGGACTCGAATGAAAAAGAGCTAAGCCTCACCCCAATTCCTGGGAAGAGTGGGAAGGCCTACATGGGGACCTACCCAGATGGTGGGCGCGTTTTTGTAAAAATGAATACGACCCCAATCCTTGCGGGTCTAGCAAAAGAACAGATTGCTCCTCAATTGTTATGGAGTCGACGTTTGCCAGATGGAAATGTGATGAGTGCCCAAGAATGGTTGAATGGGGAAATTCTCACGCCTAATGGGATGTCGAAAAAACAAGTCGTCAATATTTTAACGAGATTGCACCGTTCTAGACCTTTGATGACCCAATTGAAAAAACTTGGCTATCCTGTGGAATCTCCATTAGAACTGCTCAATTCTTGGAGCAATCGGTTGCCAATTGCCCTACGTCAGAACCACTATATCCAATCAGTCGTAAAGAATTTACGTAAGACAGTGCCTGCCTTTCGGGAGGATTATGCGACGATCGTTCATGGGGATGTCCGTCATAGTAACTGGATTGAGACAGAGAGCGGCTTGATTTATCTAGTCGATTGGGACTCTGTTCGTTTGACAGACCGGATGTTGGATGTGGCGCATATCTTGAGTCACTATATCCCAGATTCTAATTGGCGCGATTGGTTAGGCTATTATGGCTACAAGTACAATCAAAAAGTATTTGATAAACTCTATTGGTTTGGTCAATACTCTTTCTTGTGCCAAATTGCTAAATACTATGAAAATAATGATTTAGAAAATGTCAATCGCGAGATCTATGCTCTGCGCAATTTCCGGTTGAAATATGGAAAGGAAATATGAGAGTTAGAAATCGCAAGGGAGCGACTGAATTATTAGAAGCGAACCCGCAATATGTGGTCCTAAATCCAGAAGATGCCAAGGGAAAGTGGCATGAGATTTTCGGGAATGACCATCCTATTCATATCGAAGTAGGTAGCGGAAAAGGGGCCTTTATTACTGGGATGGCCAAGGCCAATCCAGAGATCAACTACATCGGAATTGATATTCAAAAATCGGTCTTGAGTTATGCTTTAGATAAGGTCTTAGAAGCTGATGTTCCTAACATTAAATTGCTTTGGGTAGACGGAGATAGCTTGACCAACTATTTTGAAGATGGAGAAATCGATCAACTCTATCTGAATTTTTCAGATCCTTGGCCTAAGAAACGTCATGAGAAGCGTCGTTTAACATACAAGACCTTCTTGGATACCTTCAAGCAAATTCTTCCAGAACATGGGGAGATTCACTTTAAAACAGATAATCGAGGTCTGTTTGAATACAGTTTGGTGAGCTTTTCACAGTATGGTATGACTTTGAAGGGAGTCTGGTTGGACCTTCATGCTAGTGATTTTGAGGGGAATGTCATGACGGAATATGAGAAAAAGTTCTCAAGTAAAGGCCAGGTCATTTACCGTGTAGAAGCACAGTTTTAGCATATTCCTTGCAATCATTGGGGAATCGTGTTATAATACATTAAATGAATAGAAAAGGAGAGGCGGGGAAATATCTTCGCCTCTTATCTATGAGGAGGTGGCAACCATCGCAACGATTGTTGACTTAGTAACAGAAGTGATTCAGCCAGCTATAAAGGAACCATTTGAATTGGTCGATGTTGAATATGGCAAAATGGGTGGTGACTACGTCTTAAGCATTTTCGTAGACAAACCAGAAGGGATCACACTGAATGATACAGCGGATTTGACAGAAATCATTAGCCCGCTATTGGATCAAATCAAACCAGACCCATTTCCAGAACAGTACTTTTTAGAAGTTACCAGTCCTGGCTTGGAGAGACCATTGAAAACCAAGGAAGCACTCGAGGGAGCTGTTGGCAAGTATGTCAATATCAGCTTGTATAAGGCTGTGGAAAAGCAAAAGGTCTTTGAGGGGAACTTGGTAGGTTTTGAAGAGGATGTTTTGACCATTGAGTATATGGATAAAACACGAAAGAAAACTGTAGAAATTCCTTATAACCTTGTGTCCAAAGCAAGGTTGGCTGTAAAATTGTAACAGAATGAAAGAAAGGATGCCTTTATAGTAGAGGCAAGAAAAACATGAGTAAAGAAATGCTAGAAGCCTTCCGCATTTTGGAAGAAGACAAAGGGATCAAAAAAGAAGATATCATCGAAGCCGTCACAGAATCATTGCGTTCAGCTTATCGCCGTCGTTATGGACAATCAGAAAGTGCAGCGATTGAATTCAATGAAAAAACTGGAGATTTCCGTGTTTATACGGTTCGTGAAGTGGTGGATGAAGTCTTTGATAGCCGTTTAGAAATCAGCTTGAAGGATGCCTTGGCCATTAGTTCTGCTTATGAGTTGGGGGATAAGATCAAGTTTGAAGAAGCACCAGCTGAATTTGGTCGTGTAGCAGCTCAATCTGCTAAACAAACCATCATGGAAAAAATGCGCAAGCAAACACGCACCATCACCTATAACACTTATAAAGAACATGAAAATGAAATCATGAGTGGAACGGTGGAGCGCTTTGACAATCGATTTATCTATGTCAATCTTGGTTCGATCGAAGCTCAATTGTCTAAGCAAGACCAAATTCCAGGAGAAGTCTTCCAATCTCATGACCGGATTGAAGTCTTTGTCTACAAGGTAGAAGATAATCCACGTGGTGTCAATGTCTTTGTTAGTCGAAGCCATCCTGAAATGATCAAACGTTTGATGGAACAAGAAATTCCTGAAGTCTATGATGGAACTGTTGAGATTATGAGTGTGGCGCGTGAAGCTGGAGATCGTACAAAAGTTGCGGTTCGCAGCCATAATCCAAACGTAGATGCGATTGGGACTATCGTTGGTCGTGGTGGATCGAATATTAAAAAGATTACCAGCAAGTTCCACCCAGCTCGATACGATCAAAAATTAGACCGTATGGTTCCGACAGAAGAAAATATCGATGTCATCGAATGGGTTCCAGATCCAGCTGAATTTATCTACAATGCGATCGCTCCTGCAGAAGTGGACCAAGTTATTTTTGATGATGAAGATAGCAAACATGCTCTCGTTGTGGTTCCAGACAACAAATTATCTCTTGCCATTGGTCGTCGTGGTCAAAACGTTCGTTTGGCAGCTCATTTGACTGGTTATCGCATCGATATCAAATCTGCTAGTGAGTTCGAAGAAATGGAAGCAGCTCAAGAAACTTTTGAAGACCAAGTAGAAAGTGACGAAGAGCAAGTCGATTAAGTGAGGGAGGGGAAATGGTAAAAACAAGAAAAATCCCTTTAAGAAAATCTGTCGTTTCAAATGAAATTATTGATAAGCGCGATTTGCTCCGCATTGTCAAAAATAAAGAAGGACAAGTCTTTATCGATCCAACTGGTAAAGCCAATGGTCGAGGCGCTTACATCAAGCTAGACAATGAAGAAGCGGCACTTGCTAAGAAAAAGAAAGTTTTTAATCGTAGCTTTAATATGGAAGTGGAAGAAGCTTTCTATGATGAATTGATCGCTTATGTAGATCATAAGGTGAAGAGAAGAGAGTTAGGTCTTGAATAAGCAAAAGATAAGTAATTTGTTGGGCTTGGCGCAAAGAGCAGGAAAACTCATTTCTGGAGAAGAACTCGTGATCAAAGCAATCCAGGAAGAAAAAGCACAATTAGTTTTTCTGGCAAATGATGCAGCTAGTAACCTGACAAAAAAGGTGACAGATAAGGGTCACTATTATGAGGTTCAAGTATCTACCGTGTTTTCAACACTAGAATTAAGCACTGCAATTGGACGTGCCCGTAAGGTCGTCGCTGTTGTAGATGCTGGATTTTCAAAGAAAATGAGGTCTCTTATGGAATAGAAGAGGAGGACAGCAATTGTCTAAGAAAAGATTATACGAAATTGCCAAAGAATTGGGCAAGGAAAGTAAGGAAGTCGTCACTCGTGCGAAAGAATTAGGTTTTGACGTCAAGAGTCATGCATCTAGTGTCGATACTGATGTTGCTGAAAAGTTGATCAAGAGCTTTGCAGCGAAAAAAGAAACAGTCGAAAAGAAAGTAGCAGAAGTGGCTGCCAAGACAACGGCTGTCGCAGAGAAAAAAGAAGCAGCGCCTGTCAAAAAAGAAGGGGCAACTGAGACAAAATCAGTAATGCCAGCTGCTAAACCAAAGAGTCGTAACTTTAAAGCGGAACGAGAAGCGCGTGCAAAAGAGCAGGCTGAACGTAGGAAACAACAAGACAATCGTCCAAAACGTGATCGCAAGGACAATCAGCGTCATGGTGACAACCGAAATCAACGACCACAAGAGAGAAATGAACAACGAAAACAAGGTTCTGATCGTCGCAATAACCGACCAGATCAAAGACGTGGTGAACAAGCTCAAGTGGCACCAAAAGTTGATTTCAAAGCGCGTGCAGCAGCACTGAAAGCTGAACAAAATGCTGAGTACGCACGTGGAAGTGAAGATCGCTACAAACAACAAGCTGCAAAAGCAGAACAAGAACGTCAACAGCGCCGGAAACGGGTAGAAGCACCAGAAGTGAAAGCACCTGTACAGGAGCCAGCTCTTGAGAACCATACAAAACCAGCTGTTGCTGCTGCTCCAGCTCAAGTCGATACACGTCGGAAGAAACAAGCGCGACCAGATAAGAAACGCGATGATTTTGATCGTGAAGAAGATGGTCCAAGAAAACAACAAAGGAATCGAAATAGTCAAAATCAAGTGAGAAATCAGAGAAATAGTAACTGGAATAACAATAAGAAAAATAAAAAAGGAAAGAACAACCGTAATGATGCTCCAAAACCAGTAACAGAGCGTAAATTCCATGAATTACCAAGTGAATTTGAGTATACGGATGGAATGACGGTTGCCGAAATCGCAAAACGCATCAAGCGTGAACCGGCTGAAATCGTCAAGAAACTCTTTATGATGGGAGTCATGGCGACTCAAAATCAATCGCTGGATGGAGATACGATTGAACTCTTGATGGTGGATTATGGAATTGAAGCCAAGAAAAAGGTTGAAGTGGACAATGCCGATATCGAACGCTTCTTCGTTGAAGATGGTTATTTGAATCCAGATGAGTTGGTAGAGCGTCCACCAGTTGTCACCATCATGGGACACGTTGACCACGGTAAAACTACCCTTTTGGATACCCTTCGTAATTCACGTGTAGCAACAGGTGAAGCGGGAGGAATCACTCAGCACATCGGGGCTTATCAAATCGTGGAAAATGGCAAGAAGATTACCTTCTTGGATACACCTGGACACGCGGCCTTTACTTCTATGCGGGCGCGTGGTGCATCTGTTACGGATATTACCATCTTGGTTGTAGCAGCAGATGACGGGGTGATGCCACAGACCATCGAAGCCATCAACCACTCAAAAGCTGCCAATGTTCCAATCATTGTGGCCATCAACAAGATCGATAAACCAGGAGCTAATCCAGAGCGTGTCATCGGTGAATTGGCAGAGCATGGAGTTATGTCAACAGCTTGGGGTGGTGATTCTGAGTTTGTAGAAATCTCAGCTAAGTTCAACCAAAATATCGATGAACTCTTGGAAACGGTCCTTCTTGTGGCGGAAATCCAAGAACTCAAGGCAGATCCAACTGTTCGTGCCATCGGTACGGTTATCGAAGCGCGCTTGGATAAAGGAAAAGGTGCGGTGGCAACCCTCCTTGTTCAACAAGGTACCTTGAATGTCCAAGACCCAATCGTTGTCGGAAATACCTTTGGACGTGTCCGTGCCATGACCAATGACCTTGGACGTCGTGTGAAGGTTGCAGGACCATCTACTCCGGTTTCTATCACTGGTTTGAATGAAGCGCCAATGGCGGGTGACCACTTCGCGGTTTACGAAGATGAAAAATCAGCGCGTGCAGCGGGTGAAGAACGTGCCAAACGTGCTCTGATGAAACAACGTCAAGCAACCAACCGTGTCAGCCTTGAAAATCTCTTTGATACCTTGAAGGCTGGAGAAGTTAAATCCGTTAATGTCATCATCAAGGCCGATGTACAAGGTTCGGTTGAAGCTCTTGCTGCTTCCCTTCAAAAGATTGAAGTGGAAGGTGTGAAAGTGACCATCGTTCACTCAGCAGTTGGTGCGATCAACGAATCAGACGTGACCCTTGCAGAAGCTTCAAATGCCTTCATCATCGGATTTAACGTCCGTCCTACTCCACAAGCACGTCAACAAGCTGAAGCTGACGAGGTGGAAATCCGTCTTCACTCAATCATCTACAAAGTGATTGAAGAAATGGAAGATGCCATGAAGGGTATGTTGGATCCTGAGTTCGAAGAGAAAGTGATCGGGGAAGCAGTTATTCGTGAAACCTTTAAAGTCTCAAAAGTGGGTACCATTGGTGGATTTATGGTCCTTAGTGGTAAGGTTACACGTGATTCCAAAGTCCGTGTCATTCGTGACGGTGTCGTGATCTATGACGGAGCTCTTGCAAGCTTGAAACACTTCAAAGATGATGTCAAAGAGATCACAAATGGTCGTGAAGGTGGATTGATGATTGAAGGTTACAATGATATCAAGACAGATGATACCATCGAAGCCTACATCATGGAAGAAATTAAAAAATAAGCAAGCTGACTAGGAAAAAAAGGGGGATCCTCTGATTTCCTAGTTTTTAAACACAGAGCAGAAAGGAGTTCCTATGGCAAGTCATTTTCGGACAGACCGAGTAGGGATGGAAATCAAGCGGGAAGTCAATGAGATTTTACAAAAGAAAGTTCGTGACCCGCGTGTTCAAGGCGTCACCATTACGGATGTTCAAATGCTAGGTGATTTGTCTATGGCCAAAGTGTATTATTCAATTATGAGTGATTTGGCTTCAGACAATCAAAAGGCTCAGACAGGCCTTGAAAAAGCAACAGGAACCATCAAGCGTGAATTAGGTCGGAATCTGAAATTGTACAAGATTCCAGATCTTACTTTTGTGAAAGACGAATCCATCGAATACGGAAATAAGATCGATGAGATGTTGCGCAATTTGAACAAAGACTAGAGAGGTTGGGACCAATAGTGTCCAACCTCTTTTTTGACTCTTAAAATGAGGAAAATAAAACAGAAAGAAAAAAAACGGTTTCAAAAAATAATAGAAATTTACAGAAATCTCTTGTGTGATTGGAAATTATCCTTTACAATAGGAGAGGAGTTTTATTTCTGATCTCATATTTGGAGGAATGATCATGTCCATTAACTGGCAGGAAATTTTGTTTAACTTTTTGGGAGGGTTGGGTCTCTTTCTCTATAGTATTAAAACCATGGGAGAAGGACTGCAACAAGTTGCAGGGGACCGTCTTCGCTACTATATTGATAAATATACCAGCAATCCCTTTCTTGGAGTCTTAGTAGGGATTGTTGTGACAGCTCTTATTCAGTCTAGTACTGGGGTAACGGTGATTACCGTTGGTTTGGTCAGTGCGGGTCTCTTGACCCTACGTCAAGCCATTGGGATCATCATGGGGGCTAATATCGGGACTACGGTCACCTCGTTCATTATTGGGTTTAAACTGGGAACTTATGCCCTTCCAATTATGTTTCTTGGAACGGTCTTACTTTTCTTTACCAAGAATCGAATGGCCAATAATATTGGTCGGATTCTCTTTGGGGTTGGAGGAATTTTCTACGCTTTAAACCTGATTAGTGCGGGAATGAGTCCTTTGAAAGAATTGCCAGAATTTAGCCAGTACATGATCACCCTTGGAAAAAATCCAATTCTGGGTGTTCTAGCGGGAGCCATCATCACCGTTTTGATTCAAGCTTCGTCAGCTACCATTGGGATTCTACAAGGTTTGTATTCAGGTGGTTTCCTAGATCTTCGCGGTTCTTTACCTATTCTTTTTGGGGACAACATCGGAACAACCTTGACAGTTATTATTGCTGCGATGGGGGCCAATATTTCTGCTAAGCGTGTTGCAGCAACCCACGTACTCTTTAACTTGATCGGAACAATCCTTTGTTTGATCTTGTTAACACCTTTTACAGCCATGATTGAATACTTCCAAGGGCTCTTGCACTTGTCACCAGAAATGACCATTGCTTTTTCTCACGGAGCTTTCAACGTGACCAACACTATCATTCAATTCCCATTCATTGGAGCTTTGGCATACTTTGTAACCAAACTGATTCCTGGTGAGGATGAGGTTGTCAAATATGAGCCACTCTACTTGGATGAAAACTTGATCACTCAAGCGCCTTCGATTGCTCTTGGAAATGCGAAAAAAGAGTTGCTTCATTTAGGTGGATATGCAGACAAAGCTTTTAATCTTTCTTATGATTATATTGTTCATCAAAATGAGAAAACAGCTGAAAAGGGTCATAAGACAGAAGAAGCCATCAATACCATTGATGATGATTTGACTCGCTACCTGATTCGTTTGTCAAGTGAAGCCTTGAGTCCGAGAGAAAGTGAAGTTCTCACCAACATCCTAGATTCCTCACGAGATTTGGAGCGGATTGGAGATCACGCGGAAGCCTTGATCAATCTGACCGATTATTTAATTCGTAAGAAAGTGGTCTTTTCAGAAGCGGCCTTGGCTGAATTGGAAGATATTTACAACCAAACCCATCAATTTGTAGAGGATGCTTTGAAAGCTGTTGAGAACAATGATGTGAGTCTTGCAAACCAACTGGTAGTACGTCACGAGGCAATTGAAAAGTTGGAGAAAAGACTTCGGAAAACCCATATTCGTCGTTTGAACCATGGTGAATGTACACCTCAAGCTGGAGTGAACTTTATTGATATCATTTCTCACTATACACGTGTTGCAGACCATGCCATGAATCTCGCTGAAAAAGTACAAATCGAGCAAATTTAAGGAACGTCAAACAGAGTAAGTAGGAAGCTTACTCTGTTTTTTTGTTGGATTCTATTCAAAAATAGGTCTAGACCATTTACAAATGAAAGTGAAAGCGTTATAATATGTATGAATATAAATGGAACACAGTTCCTACAATGGAAAGGACGATTTTATGTCTACATATATTAAAGCAGATCAATTTTATTATCCACATGGGGTTCGCCGAGGAGGCTATTTGGAGCTTGTTGATGGCAAGTTTGGAAAACATGTGGAAAGCTTACCAGAAGGTGCGGATGTGTTGGATTATTCAGGTTACAGTATTGCGCCTGGCCTCGTAGATACCCATATTCACGGTTTTGGTGGGGTAGATGTGATGGATAATAATATCGAAGGCACTCTCCATACCATGAGTGAAGGTCTCTTGAGTACAGGGGTTACGAGCTTTTTGCCTACGACCTTGACTTCCTCTTACGAACAACTTTTGGCAGTAACGGAAAATATCGGTGCACGATACAAAGAAGCAACAGGAGCCAAGATTCGCGGGATTTATTTTGAAGGACCTTATTTCACAGAAAAATACAAGGGAGCTCAAAACCCAGCTTATATGAAGGATCCAAGTATGGAAGAATTCAGGGCTTGGCAAAAAGCTGCCAATGGTCTGTTGAATAAGATTGCCCTTGCCCCCGAGCGTGAAGGGGTAGAAGAATTTGTTCGGACCATTACAGGAGAAGGGGTGACAGTCGCCCTTGGCCACTCCAATGCTACTTTTGAAGAAGCTAAAAAAGCGGTTGATGCAGGTGCGAGTGTCTGGGTGCATGCCTACAATGGTATGCGTGGTTTGACACACCGTGAACTCGGTATGGTTGGTGCTATGTATGAGTTGCCTCATACTACAGCAGAGTTGATCTGTGATGGCCATCACGTGGATCCTTTAGCGTGTGATATCCTGATGAAACAAAAAGGAAAAGAAAATGTTGCCTTGATTACTGACTGTATGACAGCTGGGGGATTAGAAGACGGGGATTATATGCTTGGGGAATTCCCAGTCGTGGTTGCTGAAGGGACTGCTCGCTTGAAATCAACTGGTAATCTAGCTGGCTCAATCTTGAAATTGAAAGATGGATTAAAAAATGTTGTAGAGTGGGGGATTGCTAACCCTTACGAAGCAGTGATGATGGCCAGCCTCAATCCGGCAAAATCAGTCCATATTGATGATGTTTGTGGTCAAATTCGAGAAGGATATGACGCGGACTTCATCGTGCTTGATCAAAATTTGGATCTGGTTGCGACCTATCTCGATGGGGTCAAACGTTACCAAGCTACCAATTAGATTCAAGAATCGAAGATAGAATACTTCCTCTCTAAGTCATACCTAGAGAGGTTTTTGTTTACCGATGGTAGTGCAATTTTGTGAATGCTGTCTTTTCATGCTATAATGGGAATTGAAATGTGAGGTAGCTTATGAAGGCAATTGATATACGTTTTTTATTGATGGGAATTTTTTTCTTGCTCTATGGGATTGTAAGAAAAAATATCTTTATTGTGATTGTTGGTGGGGCATTTTTACTCTATAGTTTTTATAGCAAGAAGATGGAGCCAACCAAGAAGAATATTTTTAAGCCAGAGCTCAAGCTTCGAGGGCCTAAGAAACCGAAATCGAAGAAAGGAAAGAAAAAATGAACAATTATCGTTTAAATAATGGGGTGGAGATTCCTGTATTAGGATTTGGAACCTGGAAAGCAGCAGATGGAGAAGAAGCCTATCAAGCTGTCTTAGCTGCTTTAAAAGCAGGTTACCGCCATATCGATACAGCTGCGATTTATCAGAATGAAGAGAGTGTGGGTCGGGCCATTAAAGACAGTGGTCTTGCGCGCGAAGACCTGTTTATTACCACCAAACTTTGGAATACTCATCACACCTATGAAGACGCTCAAGCTGCTTTGGAAGAGTCTCTTGAGAAACTAGGCTTGGACTATGTAGATCTTTATTTGATTCATTGGCCAAATCCAAAACCTCTTCGAGAAAATGATGCTTGGAAACAACGAAATGCTGAGGTTTGGCGGGCAATGGAAGATATGCTAGCTGCTGGCAAGGTTCGAGCTATTGGTATTAGCAATTTTCTGCCTCATCATTTGGAAGCCCTCCTTGAAACAGCTCGGGTCATCCCAGCTGTGAACCAAATTCGTCTAGCACCTGGGGTTTACCAAAGCGAAGCCATTGCTGCAAGTCGCAAGCATGGCATTTTACTAGAGGCTTGGGGACCTTTTGGCCAGGGAGAATTGTTCCAAAATGAACAAGTAAAAGAAATGGCTACTAAATATGGAAAGACTGTCGCTCAACTAGCTCTGGCTTGGAGTTTACAAGAAGGTTTCCTTCCATTGCCAAAATCGGTTACGCCTGAGCGGATTGCGAGTAATCTAAATTGCTTTGATTTTGAATTGACAGCAGATGATGTGGAACTCCTTCGCCATCTTCCGGTTGCAGCAGGTGCACCTGATCCAGACAACAAAGATTTTTAAGAGAGAATTTCTATTCATTAATGACAACCGAGGACAGTTTCGTTCTCGGTTTTTAAAATCCTTTCAATGATTAAATAATTTTAAAAATCCAATAAAAACAGATGTTCTATAATACTTTCCCATGCAACTTCAAAATTTTCCGAACGAAAATTAGTTAATAGTTAGTAATATTCGTAAATGTTACATTTGTGTTACAATTTGTTTTTTGAATGAATTTTCAGATAATTTTGCGTTATAATAGTTACTATTAAAATAAAAGGGGAGTTTCTATGAATAGACAAGAACGTTTTTCATTAAGAAAATACAAATTTGGTGTAGCCTCAGTTTTATTAGGGGCTGTTTTGGTATTTGGATCTGCACAAGCGAGTGCTGAAGAACAAGCGGCTCAAACGAGTGCTGGAACACAGCTTGTAGCCACTACTCAACAGGCACCTGCTGAAGAAGAGCATTCACAAGCAACAGAAGCAAGTACAGCAGTTGCTAGTGAGAAAGTAGAAGTTGCAAAAGAAGCAACAGTTGCTGAAAAGACAACGAATACAACAGAAGCAGCTCATGTTGAAAAAACAGAAGCTCCGAAAGAGGCAGCTGTTGTTCCAGAAACAAAACAGGAAGTAGCGGAAAAACCTGTAGAAAAAGCAACAGAAGTGGCTACTGCGACAAGTTCGGAAACAACGAATCGCCATGAGGCAGCTGAAAAACCTCAAAGCATCGAAAGTGACGAAATTATTACAGTTCCCCAAACCTGGAAGCAAGGCTATAAAGGGGAAGGGATGGTTGTCGCCGTCATCGACTCTGGCTTGGATGTGAACCACGAGGTTCTTCGGATTACCGATCCTTCAAAAGCTAAGTTTAAAAACCAAGAAGAAATCGAAGCTGCTAAGAAAGCGGCAGGAATCGATTATGGTAAATGGTACAACGACAAGGTTGTCTACGCTTATGACTACTTTGATGGGACCGACAATATCAAAGAGGCCGAAAGAGATTCTCATGGGATGCACGTTACAGGGATTGCAACAGGGAATCCTGATAAAGAAGCAGGAAACGGAGAAAAGATCTATGGTGTAGCACCAGAAGCGCAAGTTATGTTTATGCGTGTCTTTTCAGATCGTCAAAAAACAACGGGTTCTGCTCTTTATGTAAAAGCAATTGATGATGCTGTAGCTCTTGGTGCAGATACCATCAATATGAGTCTTGGATCTTCTACTGGTTCTACGGTCAATGCAGGTTCAGATATCATTGACGCCATCAAACGGGCGCGTGCTAAAGGTGTATCTGTCCTAATCTCTGCAGGAAATAGCAATACTTTTGGGAATGGCTATTCAAGACCAGCTGCAGAAAATCCAGATTACGGCTTGGTCGGAAACCCATCAACAGTAGAGGACTCTATTTCTGTTGCTTCAATCAATAATAAAATCATTACCACAGAGGTTTTCGAAGTCAAAGGTTTGGAAGGTAATGCAGAAGTAGATAACGGGAAGTTTGACTACAGTAAATCTGCAACAGATACAGACTTTGAAAAAGGTAAAGAATATGAGTATGTATCAGTTGGTCTTGGGAAAGAAGATGATTTCAAAGATCTAGATCTTACCGGTAAATTGGCGCTTATCCAACGCGGGGAAATTCCATTCTCAGAAAAGATTGCCAATGCCCTCCATCATGGTGCAGTAGGGGCCATGGTTTACAATAATGTAGAAGGATCTAATCTTGGAATGGCAATTGATGGAGATGCTAAGAAAATTCCATCTGTCTTCATTTCAAAACGCTATGGGGAAGCTCTTAAAGCTGGATCTTACAAAGTTGTCTTTAACAATACCATGGCTAACCGTCCATCTCCAGAAGCAGACCAATTGTCTGATTTCTCAAGCTGGGGTGTGACAACAGATGGTCAGTTGAAACCAGATGTCACAGCACCTGGTGGGAATATCTTCTCTTCTTTGAATGACAATACCTACGGGGATATGAGTGGTACTAGTATGGCCTCACCTCACGTAGCAGGTGTTGCAGCCTTGGTTAAAGAATACCTTGTGAAGAACCATCCAGAATTGACTCCTGAACAAGTTTCTGCAACTGTCAAAGCCTTGATTATGTCTACGGCTAAACCACATGTTAACAAAGAAACCGGTGTCTATACGTCTCCACGCCAACAAGGAGCAGGGGTTGTCGACACAGCAGCGGCTGTTTCAACAGACTTGTATGTGACTGGTGAAAACAACTATCCAAGTGTCACTCTTGGAAATGTTGGAGATAGCTTTACCTTTGATGTCACTGTCCACAATATTTCAGATACCGATCGTACCTTGAAAATGTTGGTGAATACTGACACAGATGAAGTGAAAGATGGTAAATTTACCCTTCGTCCACGTAAATTAACAGAAACTGCTTGGCCTGAAGTAACCGTGAAAGCACATAGTTCTGAAACAGTTACAGTGAAAGTCGACACAAGTAAATTCACAGAAGAATTAAGCAAAGAAATGCCAAATGGCTATTTCCTTGAAGGATTTGTTCGTTTTGTCGATCCAGCAGATGATGGGGATGTAGTTAGCTTACCATTTATGGGATTCAAGGGAGAATTCCAAAACCTTCCAGCGGTTGAAAAACCAATCTATGATTTAGTTCGTGAAGGAAAAGATGGCTTCTACTATCATGTTCCAAAAGATTTGAATATCTCATCGAGTGCGAATGTTTCTGCGCTCGTCACCCTTCAAAATGACCTTCTCCTTACACAAGGGAAACGTGATGGTCGTCGGATTACCGTTCTTGGTATTGAAGAAAATGCGGAAGGAACTCACTCTCTTCAACTAGATGAGAATGGAAATGTTCGCATTGCCATTTCACCAAATGAAGATGGAAATAAAGACCTCGTTGAATACAAGACGGTTGCTCTTCGAAACATTGAAAACCTTCATGCAACTGTCTACGCAGCAAGCGATACGGAACATAAAAATCCGCTGTGGGAAGGAACTCCATCTGATCATCGTAAGAACTTCTTTGATGGTAATGAAAAGAACCCACGCAGTTACACACTAGATAATACTGCTTGGAATGGTACCGATGCAAATGGGAAAGCAGTAGCAGATGGTGTATATGATTATGTCATTCGTTACACACCAATGGTTCCTGGAGCTGAGGAGCAGTCAACGACCTTCAAGGTTCAAGTCGATACTCAAAAACCAGTGATCACATCTGGATATATCCGTTTCAAAGATGGGGCTCAACAGTTTGTAGCACGTAAAGCCAAAGATGTTGGCGATGGTGGTATCTTAACTGAAAAACTCGTCTACGTGACTCCATTCGATGATCAGGGGACAATGGTCCAAACCAGTGAAGATAAGAATGGTACACGTGCGCTTGAAAATTACCATGTGATCAAGGCCAATGAAGATGGTAGCTTCGATCTTCCTGAAAACATCGATAAGAAGAATATCTACTACTATGTAGAAGACTTTGCGGGGAACGTAGACTATGTTTCACTAGCTGATTTAGTTCGGGATCAAAATAGTGGTCGGGTTCAAATTGCAGTTCGTGACGCTAAAACGAACAAAGATTTGGATACTATGTATGTTTACCGAATCAAAGATAGCAACGGCCAATACGTGTCAGTTGATAAGACAAAAGATATTAACTTCTTGAACTTTGGTCATTATACTGCAGAAATCTTTACGTATGATCGTACAGAAGTGAAATTTGTCAGCAGCTTGACGCAAGAATTTGATTTGACAGAGGATAATAGTTTCCAAACGATTGCTTTTCTTGCCAATACTTTAGAATATGCACCAGTTAGCATCAGATTTGATCAACCGGTTTCAAAAGCAGCTACGATCGTATTAAAAGGGGCAGATGGTGAAAACTTTGTCTTGCCTGCTGAAAAATATGGTAAAAATGGCTTTGGTAAATCTGTAGCAACTGGTCAATATACCTTGGTTGCAACTCTTCCTACAGGCTATGAACTAGCTGAGGAAGCACCAGTGATCTCAGTTGTCGCAGGGCGCAACAACAATTATCGTATTGGAGTGATCTCAAAAGTGGCTCTCTTAGCTGCTTTGAACAACCAAGCAGATGTTACAAAGACAGCGCAATATTTCAATGCCAGTGCGGATAAGAAGGAGGCCTATGATCAAGCCTTGCAAGCTGCCCAAGCAGCCTTGACCAACAAGGTTAGTCAAGAGCAAGTCAACCAAGCTCTAGCTAGTCTTGAAGCTTCCAGCCAAGCTTTGGATGGGAAAGATTCAAACGTTGCGGCCTTGAAAGAAGCCATGCAGGCTTACGATGCTACGACTAAAACTGGTCGTTATGCCAATGCCAAAGAAAAAGTACGTCGCGACTACGATCGTGCTTTCCAAACAGTTGCCTTGCTTGCAGTTGATCCAACTGTGAAACAAGAACAAATCAATCAAGCACTTGCTGAGCTTAGCCGTGCGGAAGGAAAATTAAACGGGAAAGCAACTGATTTTTCAAGCCTTGAAAAATACATCAAGGAAGAATTGAAGTTCCAAGAAAAGAATGCTAAATTCATCTATGCTGGAAATGAAGAAAAAGAAGCTTACCTAGCAGCCTTCAAGGATGCGCAAACTATCCTTTCAAATCCAGGAGCAAGCCAACAAGATGTGAAAGATGCTTTGACAGCCTTGAAGAATGCCAAGAAAAAACTTCATGGTAAAAAACCAAAAGCTGCAAGACGTCCATAAGAAAAACAATATTGTTTGTTAGCCTAAAATCCGTATGAAACGATTGTTTCATGCGGATTTTAATTTACAAGTTACTAAAAATCTGCTATAATACTAGTCAAGAAAGAAGGGCTTACGGCGTTTTTCTAGCGAGCTTGGGATAGTGAGAGCCAAGTAGAGCAAAGTAAGCAAGTGGCGCTTTCTCTCAGTAAAAGCTGAGTAAAGTAAAATAAAATGAAGTAATAAATTAGGGTGGAACCGCGTTTCTGACGCCCCTAGGTCAAACGACTTAGGAGCAGAGACACGGTTCTTTTTGCATCCTGAGTCACAAGAAACTTTATGAATAAGGAGTAAAACATGTCTAAAAAATTGACTTTCCACTGCGTTAGTGGCAGAGACCTCCTTACAGTCGGACTGCCCCACGCTCAGGCACCCTGGTGCCTGAGCGTGGGGCAGTACTAACTCGTCTTGCTTCGTAAAATCGACGAGGCGGACTCATGTCGCAAGAATTTATAAAAAGGAGAAGAAGATGTCAAAAAAACTAACCTTCCAAGAAATTATTTTGACTTTGCAACAATACTGGAATGACCAGGGTTGTATGCTCATGCAGGCTTACGATAATGAAAAAGGTGCGGGAACCATGAGTCCTTACACCTTCCTTCGTGCCATTGGTCCTGAACCATGGAATGCGGCTTATGTAGAGCCATCACGTCGTCCAGCAGATGGACGTTACGGGGAAAACCCAAACCGTCTTTACCAACACCACCAATTCCAAGTGGTGATGAAACCATCACCATCAAATATTCAAGAACTCTACCTTGAGTCATTGGAAAAATTGGGGATCAATCCTTTGGAACACGATATCCGTTTCGTTGAAGATAACTGGGAAAACCCATCAACTGGTTCAGCTGGTCTTGGTTGGGAAGTTTGGTTGGACGGTATGGAAATCACTCAGTTTACCTACTTCCAACAAGTTGGTGGATTGGCAACTGGTCCGGTAACTTCTGAGGTCACTTACGGATTGGAACGTTTGGCTTCTTACATCCAAGAAGTCGATTCTGTTTACGATATTGAGTGGGCTCCAGGCGTTAAATACGGAGAAATCTTCCTTCAACCAGAATATGAACACTCAAAATACAGCTTTGAAGTTTCTGACCAAGATATGCTTCTTGAAAATTTCGAAAAATTTGAAAAAGAAGCAGGACGTGCTTTGGAATTGGGCCTTGTTCACCCAGCCTATGACTACGTTTTGAAATGTTCACATACCTTCAATTTGCTTGATGCTCGTGGAGCAGTATCCGTTACAGAACGTGCCGGCTACATTGCCCGCATCCGTAACTTGGCCCGTGTCGTAGCCAAAACCTTCGTCGCAGAACGTAAGAAACTTGGTTACCCACTTCTTGACGAAGCCACACGCGCCAAACTCCTAGCAGAAGAGGAAGAATAAAAAGAGCTACAAGAATGGAAAATGGGCAAACAAAGTGAGCCCGTACGGCTACCCAGAGGCAAGTCGGAGACTTGCTAAAGGGATAGGCACCGCCGTACTGCTTGATGGGGATTTTTGAAACGTTAGGTTCAAAAATCAGTTGGCTAAATCCACTTTGATGAGACTGTTGGAAATCGATGTCAAGGAGACAGAAGATTTCCCTACAGCCTCACAAAGTTAGTTAGCGACGTCCTCGGTACCTAAGGTGCCTATCAAAAAGAAGAATTTTGTAAAGGAAAAAACATGACAAAAAACTTATTAGTAGAACTTGGACTTGAAGAGTTGCCAGCCTACGTTGTCACACCAAGTGAAAAACAACTCGGTGAGAAAATGGCAGCCTTCTTGGATGACAACCGTCTTTCATACGAAAGCATTCAAACCTTCTCAACACCACGCCGTTTGGCCGTCCGTGTGATTGGTTTAGCGGATCAACAATCTGATTTGACTGAAGATTTTAAAGGACCTTCTAAGAAAATCGCCTTGGATGCAGATGGAAACTTCTCAAAAGCGGCTCAAGGATTCGTCCGTGGAAAAGGCTTGACGGTTGATGATATCGAATTCCGTGAAGTCAAAGGCGAAGAGTACGTTTATGTTACGAAGCACGAAGCTGGAAAACCAGCTAAAGAAGTCTTGGCTGGCGTTCCAGAGGTGCTTGCTTCATTGACCTTCCCTGTTAGCATGCACTGGGCTAACAACACATTTGAATACATTCGCCCAGTTCACACCTTGATCGTTCTTTTGGGCGACGAAGCACTCGACCTTGATTTCTTGGATATCCATTCAGGTCGTGTGAGTCGTGGCCACCGTTTCCTTGGACATGAAGTAGAAATTACCAATGCGGATTCTTATGAAGAAGACCTTCGTACCGTTTACGTGATTGCGGATAGCAAAGAACGTGAAAACATGATTCGTGAGCAAATCAAGGCCATCGAAGCAGAACAAGGTGTTCAAGTTCAAATCGAAGAAGGACTTTTGAACGAAGTCTTGAACTTGGTCGAATACCCAACTGCCTTTATGGGAAGTTTTGACACTAAATATTTGGATGTTCCAGAAGAAGTTTTGGTGACCTCAATGGAAACGCACCAACGGTACTTTGTTGTACGTGACCTTGATGGTCAGCTGAAACCAAACTTCATCTCCGTCCGTAATGGGAACGCTGAGCACTTGGAAAATGTTATCCGAGGAAATGAAAAAGTCTTGGTGGCACGTCTTGAAGATGGTGAATTCTTCTGGCGTGAAGACCAAAAACTTAAGATTGAAGACCTCGTTGCTAAATTGGCCAACGTGACCTTCCATGAAAAAATTGGTTCTCTTTCAGAACACATGGCGCGTGCTGGTGTTATTGCAGCGTCGCTAGCTGAGCAAGCTGGTTTGACTGCTGAAGAAACGGCAGCCGTTGCTCGTGCAGCTGAAATCTACAAATTTGACCTCTTGACGGGTATGGTCGGAGAGTTCGATGAATTGCAAGGAATCATGGGTGAAAAATACGCCCTCCTCGCTGGTGAAGATGCTGCGGTAGCGACAGCTATCCGTGAGCACTACCTTCCTGATTCAGCAGACGGAGCTCTTCCAGAGACTAAGGTTGGTGCTATCCTTGCGCTTGCAGATAAATTGGATACCCTCCTTTCATTCTTCTCAGTTGGCTTGATTCCATCAGGTTCCAATGACCCATATGCGCTTCGTCGTGCAACACAAGGGATTGTTCGGATCTTGGATGCTTTTGGTTGGCATATCCCTATGGATGAGTTGATTGACAGCCTTTACGGACTTTCATTTGATAGCCTTTCATATGACAATCAAGTAGAAGTCATCAACTTCATCAAAGCGCGTGTGGACAAGATGATGGGACGCACACCAAAAGACATCAAAGATGCTGTTCTTGCTGGTTCAAACTTTGTCGTGGCTGATATGCTGGAAGCAGCTGAAGCTCTTTCAGAAGCTGCGAAGACCGATGGTTATAAGGTGGCTGTTGAGTCCCTCTCTCGTGCCTTTAACTTGGCAGAAAAAGCAGATGCTTCAGTAGCAGTCGACGCTAGTCTCTTTGAAAACGATCAAGAAAAAGCCCTTTCTAAAGCGATTGAAGAGCTTGAATTGACAGGTTCAGCAAGTGACAAATTGTCTCAGCTTTTCGCCCTTAGCCCAGTCATCGATGCTTTCTTTGACAATACCATGGTTATGGCAGAAGATGAGGCTGTTAAAAACAACCGTTTGGCCCTTCTTGCAGGTCTTGTAGCGAAAGCCAACGCTGTTGCAGCCTTTAATCAATTGAACACAAAATAATGACCTGATGACAGGTAGAAAGTAGGTCTTATTATGACACCTGAAAAAATCGCTCGAATCAATGAGCTTGCTAAAAAGAAAAAAACAGAAGGTTTGACTCCTGAAGAAGCAGTGGAACAAGCAAAACTTCGTGAAGAATACATTGAAGGTTATCGTCGTTCAGTTCGTCACCACATCGAAGGGATCAAAATTGTGGATGAAGAAGGAAATGATGTAACCCCTGAGAAACTACGCCAAGTGCAACGGGAAAAAGGTTTGCATGGCCGTAGTCTCGATGACCCTAATTCATAAGCAAAAGAGTGCTGGAATAGACTCCAGCACTCTTTTGTATCTTTAAAATTCAGAATATTCTGGACTAGATTGACCAATTTTTAAAAACATGGTATAGTAGATTGTGTGAAAATTTAAAGTATACTTTTCTGAAAATGTACAGAAAAAGAATTGGAGTAATCATATGTCAAAAAAACATCATCCTGGTGAAGAAACCGAAAATGGGATGGTTCGTGGTCTGCAAAATCGGCATGTTCAGCTGATCGCTATTGCAGGAACCATCGGGACAGGGCTCTTTCTTGGAGCTGGTCGTTCCCTTTCTTTGACAGGTCCCTCTATTATTTTAGTCTATATGCTGACTGGCGCCTTCATGTACTTGATGATGCGGGCGATCGGAGAAATGCTCTATATGGACCCTGATCAACACACCTTTATCAACTTTATCACCAAGTATCTAGGAAAAGGTTGGGGTTATTTTTCAGGATGGTCCTATTGGGTCTCCTTGGTATTTTTGGGAATGGCAGAGATCACCGCTGTTTCCAACTATGTCCAGCTTTGGTTTCCAAATTGGCCAGCCTGGCAGATTCAAATTATCTTTTTAGCGCTTTTGAGTTGTGTAAACTTGATCGCTGTGAAGGTTTTTGGAGAGGTTGAATTCTGGTTTGGAATGATCAAGATTGTCACCATTTTAGCTTTGATCGCAACAGGGATCTTTATGGTGACGACGAATTTTGAAACACCAGCTGGACACGCTAGTTTAACCAATATTACTAGTGGTTTTCAAATGTTTCCAAATGGTTGGGTCAAGTTCGTCATGGCCTTCCAAATGGTCTTCTTTGCTTACCAAGCGATCGAGTTTGTTGGAATTACTACTTCTGAAACAGCTAATCCCCGCCAAGTATTGCCAAAAGCCATTAAAGAAATTCCAATCCGAATTGTAATCTTTTATGTAGGAGCTTTGTTGGCGATTATGGCTATTTTCCCTTGGCAACAGCTTCCTGTCAATAAGTCACCGTTTGTAACGGTCTTTCAGATGGTAGGCATCAAGTGGGCAGCAGGATTGATTAATTTTGTTGTACTGACAGCTGCGGCATCTTCCTTGAATTCCACCCTCTATTCAACAGGGCGTCACTTGTACCAGATTGCAAAAGAAACACCAAACAGTAAAGTGATGAATCGTTTGAAACTGAATAGCTTATCTCGTATGGGGATTCCAAGTCGCGCGATTATTTTTTCTGCGATTGTGGTTGCTGTTTCTGCCTTTATCAATGTCTTGCCAGGTGTCTCAGATGCCTTTGCCTTGATTACGGCATCTTCTTCTGGTGTCTACATTGCTATTTACATTTTGACCATGCTTGCCCATCTTAAGTACCGTAAATCGAAAGAATTTATGCCAGATGGTTTTGTCATGCCAGCCTATAAAGTGTTGAATCCATTGACCATTGTTTTCTTCCTCTTCGTATTCGTTTGTCTCTTCTTGCAAGAATCAACATACATTGGAGCGATTGGAGCAACCATCTGGATCATCCTCTTTGGAATTTACAGCAATTGGAAACATAGTAAATAAACTGCAAAACTCACCCTTAGGTGAGTTTTTATTATTTCAGAGCTATTTGCTTTTTTAGGGGTTTCTTGGAGTGGTTAAAAGAAAAACAGAGGTGGGAGAAATTAGTTTTCTTCCATCTCTGTTTTTTGTCCTTGAATTGCTTTTTTGAGCCACCAAAGTGAGCCGACTAGGATCAGGGCAGCAAGCCAAAAAATCCAAGCCTCAATAGTGGTTAGAAAAAAGTAGAGAGCGATAGCATCGACCAATAAAAGTGGGATGAGAATCTGTTTTCTTATTTTCATAAGAGTATTGTATCATAAATCTTAGAGGAAACAAATAAAATCAAGCCTTTCTAGGTATTTTGTAGGATCTGAAAAGGTCCGATAGGATTAGTTAGTGAATTTTCTTTCAGGAGTGCATCTTGGTCCTATTTGTGGTAAAATAGTAAAGATATGAGTAAAGAATTTCATCATGTAACGGTTTTGCTTCATGAAACGATCGATATGCTGGATGTTAAGCCAGATGGGATCTATGTAGACGCCACATTGGGTGGGGCAGGCCACAGCGAATATTTGTTAACAAAATTAAATGAATCGGGCCATCTTTATGCCTTTGACCAAGATCAGCATGCAATTGAGAATGCTAAGATTCGTTTAGCTCCATTCATCGAGAAAGGCATGGTGACCTTCATTAAGGATAACTTTCGTCATTTGAAGGAATGTCTAAACGAATTGGGTGTGACTGAAATTGATGGAATCTGTTATGACCTAGGTGTCTCTAGTCCTCAGTTAGATGAACGGGAACGCGGATTTTCTTACAAGAAAGATGCGCCACTGGACATGCGGATGAATCAAGAAGCTTCCTTGACAGCCTATGAGGTCGTAAATAGCTACGATTACCATGATCTAGTCCGTATTTTTTTCAAATATGGAGAGGACAAATTTTCCAAGCAAATTGCGCGGAAAATTGAGCAAGCACGAGCAATTAAACCGATTGAAACGACGACTGAATTAGCAGAGATTATTAAATCTGCTAAACCAGCTAAGGAGCTTAAGAAAAAGGGCCATCCTGCTAAACAGATTTTCCAAGCCATTCGTATCGAAGTCAATGATGAACTGGGAGCTGCAGATGAATCAATTCAGCAAGCCATGGATTTGTTGGCCCTCGATGGTCGTATTTCTGTGATTACCTTTCATTCGTTAGAGGATCGATTGACCAAACAATTGTTTAAAGAAGCTTCGACGGTTGAGGTTCCAAAGGGACTTCCCTTTATTCCAGATGATTTGAAACCAAAGATGGAGTTGGTCAACCGGAAACCTATTTTGCCAAGTGAAGAAGAGCTTGAGGGAAATAATCGATCCCATTCAGCAAAACTACGGGTTGCTCGAAAAATACACAAGTAAGAGGAATTGATATGGCAGCAAGAAATGAGAGAACAAGAACACAGGTACTGCAAGACCGCTTTCGCCGTTTCTCTAGAGTAGAAAAGGCTTTTTATGGGTCGATTGTCCTAACAGCTGTTATTTTAGCCATTAGTATCGTCTTTATGCAGACACGGATTTTACAAGTTCAAAGTGAATTGACTGATTTGAATACGGAACTAGAAGCCAAAAAGACGGAATTGGCAGATGTTCGTCAAGAGGTCAATGAATTAACACGGTATGACCGCTTATCACAGTTGGCTAGCTCCCAAGGAATGAAGCTACAAAAAGAAAATCGAAAAACAGTGAGTGCAAGTAGTGATGAATAAATTCAAAAAATTTTTGATCGGGTATTCGATAAAGAAACGTCGCTTGCCGGATCAGAATCGAAAACAAGTTGGGAAAAATCTCAGTGTACTGGCGATTTTCCTCTTTTTTCTCTTTCTGATTAATTTTGCAATGATCATTGGGACTGACAAAAAATTTGGTGTGACCTTATCGGATCAAGCCAAAAAAGTCCATGAGCAGACGGTCATTGTTCCTGCAAAACGTGGAACGATCTACGACCGAAATGGAGCAGTAATTGCTGAAGATGCGACGACCTATAACGTTTATGCCATTATTGATAAAAAGTACAAATCAGCAACTGGGAAAGTCCTCTATGTAGAAGAGAGCCAATTTAAAAAAGTAGCAGAAATCTTTAAGAAGTACTTAGGGATGGATGAGGATTACGTCATTCAACAGTTGTCGCAAAAGAAATTGAAACAGGTTTCTTTTGGGTCGAACGGAAACGGCATAACTTATAGCAATATGACGGCTATCCGTGAGGCCATGGAAGCGGCGAAGATTGAAGGGGTTGCCTTTACAACTAGTCCAAATCGGAGCTATAAAAATGGAGTTTTTGCTTCTCAATTTATAGGTCAGGCCTCTCTTCAAGAAGATAAAGAGGGGAATAAAACCCTGAAGGGGCAATCAGGGATGGAGAAATCCCTCGATCGTATTCTCGCTGGTCAAAATGGGGTTATCACCTATGACAAAGACCGAAACGGCAATATCGTTCCTGGTTCAGATAAGGTTTCTGTCAAAACAGAAGATGGAAAAGATGTCTATACGACCATTTCAGCAGAATTACAAACCTACCTTGAGACGCGAATGGATGTTTTCCAAGAAAAAGTAAAAGGAAAGTATGTTAGTGCGACTCTTGTGAGTGCAAAAACTGGAGAAATCCTGGCGACAACGCAACGTCCAACCTATAATGCGGATACCAAACAAGGGTTGGATCTGAAAAACTTGAAAACCTGGAATACCATCCTTTATCAAGATCAATATGAACCGGGTTCAACGATGAAGGTCATGTTATTAGCTTCGGCGATTGATCATGGAACCTTCCCAGCCTATAATGAGGGATACTACAATAACGAACTACAAGTAAAAGATGCGACGATCCGTGACTGGGATGTCAATATGGGCTTGTCAGAAGGTCGCTATATGAATATTGCCCAAGCTTTTGCCTATTCAAGTAATATTGGGATGACCAAGCTAGAACAGAAGATGGGCAATAGTGTCTGGATGAATTACCTCACACTCTTTAAGTTCGGACTTCCTACACGTTTTGGAATGGGAGACGAAAGTTTTGGAGGCCTACCAGGTGATAACTATGTCACTCAAGCCATGTCTTCTTTCGGTCAAGGGATTTCCGTCAGTCAAACCCAAATGTTACGGGCCTTTAGCGCCATCGCTAATGATGGACAAATGTTGGAGCCGAAGTTTATTAGTGCTATTTACGATAAAAAATCAGACACAGCCCGCAAATCAAAAAAAGAAGTTGTTGGAAAACCAGTTTCAGGATCAGCTGCACAACAGACACGGAACTATATGATCACCGTCGGAACAGATCCAGAGTATGGAACCTTGTACAGTGATGGACCCATCATTCAGGTACCCGGTCAAAACGTTGCGGTGAAATCAGGGACTGCCCAAATGGCGACAGATCAAGGATACTTGCAAGGAGAAAATGATTATATCAACTCGGTTGTAGCCATGACACCTGCAGAAGATCCTGAATTCATTATGTATGTGACGGTCCAACAACCAGAAGTGAAATTCTCAGCCACCAGCTGGGAAGAGCTGGTCAATCCTATTTTGGAAGATGCAGTTGCTTTAAAAGACGAATTGCATTTGACATCAGAGGCACCAACGTTGGATGATGTGACCAAAGAAACGACCTACAAAATCCCTTCAGTAGAAACTCTCTCTAAGGAGTTGAATCTGAAACAAAATCTGAGCCCAGGCGCTTATTCAGAGGAATTGCGTCGCAATTTGGTGCAGCCAATTGTCCTAGGAACCGGGAAAAATATCCGCAAGATGTCTGTGGATGTAGGCTCTAAAGTCAAAGCCAATCAACAAGTATTGTTATTGACAGAAGACTTTGATGCGGTTCCAGATATGTATGGTTGGACAAAGAAAAATGCGGACATCTTTGGAGAATGGACTGGAATTGAGATTACCTATAAAGGTAGTGGAAAGAAAGTAACCAAACAAAGTGTCAAAATGAACACCTCACTCAATAAAACTAAAAAGATTACGTTAACATTAGGAGACTAAGATGTATATTGCTACGATCCTTGTATCGTTTCTATTAACAGTGGCTGCTATTCCAGCCTTTATTCGATTTTACCATCGTGCTCATATTTCCGGGCAACAAATGCACGAAGATGTGAAACAACACAAAGCGAAAGCTGGCACTCCGACAATGGGTGGAGTTGTATTTCTCATTACAGCCGTTCTAGTTAGTTTTGTCGTTACCGTATTGACTGGAAATTTCACGCGCCCTGTTCAACTGATTCTATTTATCTTGATTCTATATGGAATTGTTGGATTTTTGGATGACTTTTTAAAAGTCTTTCGTAAGATTAATGAAGGTCTCAATCCAAAACAAAAATTGGCCCTTCAACTTGTTGGTGGAATCATCTTCTATATTTTTTCTGAACGCCACGGTGCAGGAAGCCTTTTGAATGTCTTTGGTTACGATCTTTACTTGGGCCATTTCTACATTCTCTTTGCTTTATTTTGGTTGGTTGGTTTTTCAAATGCCGTCAATTTGACAGATGGGATTGATGGATTAGCCAGCATTTCCGTTGCCATTAGCTTGAGTGCCTATTCCTTTATTGCCTATATGCAAGGAAAATGGGATATTCTCTTTGTCACCTTAAGTATGATTGGGGCCTTGCTTGGATTCTTTGTCTTCAACCACAAGCCAGCTAAAATCTTTATGGGAGATGTCGGTAGCCTTGCTCTTGGAGGGATGCTTGCAGCCTTGTCAATGGCTCTGCATGTAGAGTGGACCCTGCTCCTGATTGGTCTTGTCTATGTCATTGAAACAGGTTCAGTGATGCTACAAGTGACCTATTTCAAATGGACCAAGAAACGCTACGGGGAAGGGCGACGGATTTTCAGAATGACCCCTTTCCACCATCATTTAGAACTGGGTGGACTTTCTGGAAATGGCCAAAACTGGTCAGAATGGAAAGTGGATGCCTTTATGTGGTCCATTGCCTTGGTAACAAGTGTCATCACTCTTGTTCTTCTCTACTTATAAAAAAGACGGTGGGCTTGCCCATCGTTTTTTGCTGACTCAGAGAGACTTTGTTGGTTAGGAAAAATGACTCATAAGATAGGCACGAAGTCAGCTTTTCTGATATAATAATAGAGATCATGAAAGGAACTGAGAAAATGAAATTTACAGAGTTTAATTTTAAGCCTTATATTCAAGAGGCACTGAAAGAAATCAATTTTAGAGAAGCAACTGAAGTACAGGAAAAACTAATTCCGATTGTCTTAGCTGGGAATGATTTGGTTGGGGAATCTAAGACAGGATCTGGAAAAACCCATACATTCCTCTTACCGATTTTTCAAACCTTAAATGAAGACAGCCAACAAGTTGAAGCGGTGATTACGGCTCCTAGTCGGGAGTTAGCAACGCAAATTTACCAAGCTGCTCGTCAAATCGCTAGTCATTCTGAAAAAGAGATTCGGATTGCCAATTATGTTGGAGGAACGGATAAAAGTCGTCAGATTGAAAAATTGCAGGTCAAACAGCCGCATATCGTGATTGGAACTCCAGGGCGGATCTATGATCTGGTTGCATCTGGAGATCTGGCTATCCATAAGGCCCATACCTTTGTGGTAGATGAGGCGGATATGACACTGGATATGGGATTTTTGTCTACCGTAGATAAGATTGCTTCAAGACTTCCGCAACAACTGCAGTTTTTGGTGTTTTCAGCTACCATTCCACAAAAATTGCAGCCTTTCTTGAAAAAATATCTCTCAAATCCTGTCATGGAGCAAATTAAGACCAAAACGGTGATTTCAGATACCATCGATAATTGGCTGGTTTCTACCAAGGGGCGGGATAAAAATGAGCAAGTTTTCCAATTGACCAAGACCCTGCAACCTTATTTGGCCATGATTTTCGTCAATACAAAAACAAGAGCAGATGATCTTCATGCCTATTTAGTGGCTCAGGGACTCAAAGTGGCGAAGATTCACGGAGATATCCCACCACGTGAACGAAAACGGATCATGAATCAGGTGAAAAATCTTGATTTTGAGTATATTGTGGCCACAGATTTGGCGGCGCGTGGAATTGATATCGAAGGGGTGAGCCATGTCATTAACGATGCCATTCCTCAAGATCTTTCCTTCTTTGTTCACCGTGTTGGTCGGACAGGTCGCAATGGCCTACCAGGTGTAGCCATTACTCTTTATCAACCAAGTGATGATTCAGATATCCGTGAACTAGAAAAAATGGGCATTCGTTTCGTACCGAAAGTGTTGAAAAATGGGGTTATTGAAGATACCTATGATCGGGATAGACGGGCGAATCGTGAGAAAAAGCAAGAGAAACTTGATATCGAAATGATTGGTCTGGTGAAGAAGAAAAAGAAAAAAATCAAACCAGGCTACAAGAAAAAAATCAAATGGGCAGTTGATGAGAAGCGAAGAAAAACTAAGCGAGCGGAAAACCGTGCGCGTGGTCGGGCGGAAAGAAAGGCCAAACGCCAAACTTTCTGATCCCTTGTTTCAAATGTTTAAAAGAAAACATAGATTTTCTTTATGAACTCCATAAAGAAAATCTATTGGGAACTTGTCTAAAATTATGATAGACTAAACTTGTCTAGTCTATCATTTTTCTATTTCTGTAGCAATTTTTGGAATTCCAATAGTGAATATGATAGAATGTTTATGTTCGAGAAAGGAAGTAACAAAAATGTTTACAACTAATCTTTTAACAGCCAACTGGTATGCTGACTTTTTAAAACATGTTCCAGATAGCAAGCTGTTTAGTTTGAGAGCTGTATTGGATGCATTTCCGGCTGTCATAGGGAAACTGCCTGTGACGATTTTACTAGCCCTGGGAGGCGCATTTTTGGGGATTATTTTTGCCATGATTTTTGCTCTGGTCAAAATTAATCGTGTACGAATCCTCTACCCGCTTCAAGCTGTTTTTGTCAGCTTTTTACGTGGGACTCCTTTGTTGGTTCAATTGATGTTGACATATTATGGGATTCCTCTTATTTTAAAAGCGATCAATCAGTCTTACGGAACAGCTTTTAATATTAATGCCATTCCAGCTGAGTTATTTGCAATTGTGGCCCTTGCTTTTAATGAGGCGGCGTATGCGAGTGAGACCATCCGAGCAGCGATTTTATCAGTGGATCCTGGTGAAGTTGAGGCGGCGCGGAGTCTTGGAATGACCAATCGACAAGTTTATCGTCGGATTATTATTCCCAATGCAGCAGTTGTTGCAACTCCAACCTTAATCAATTCTCTTATTGGATTGACCAAGGGGACATCGCTAGCCTTTAGTGCCAGTGTGGTTGAAATTTTTGCCCAAGCACGGATTATTGGGGGGAGCGATTTGAAGTATTTTGAACGCTTTATCACGGTATCGATTGTTTACTGGATTGTGAATATCCTCATAGAAATGCTAGGCCGTCACATTGAACGTCGACTGGATATTGAGACTCCCGTAGCAATTGATTTACCAGATCAGGAGGTCCGGATCTAATGATTTATATTTCAGAATTATCAAAGACATTTTCAGGTCAAAAGGTTTTAAATAATCTAAGTTTGGAAATTCAAAAAGGGGAAGTAGTAGCCTTGATTGGGTCTTCTGGAGCGGGTAAATCGACCTTTTTACGCAGTTTAAACTATTTGGAAGCTCCAGACAGTGGTAGAATTAAGATTGATGATTTCGAGGTTGATTTTGAACACATTACCCAAGATCAAATTTTAACCTTGCGGAGAAAGTTGGCCATGGTGTTCCAACAGTTCAATTTGTTTGGACGAAAAACAGCTCTTGAAAATGTGAAAGAAGGACTCGTTGTTGTAAAGGGCTTATCCGATCAAGAAGCAACGAAAATTGCGCGTGAAGAACTGGCAAAAGTTGGCTTATCGGATCGTGAAAATCACTATCCTCGTCACCTCTCAGGCGGACAAAAGCAACGCGTGGCTTTGGCTCGTGCCTTGGCCATGAAACCAGAAGTTCTTTTGCTGGATGAACCGACTTCAGCCTTGGATCCAGAATTGGTTGGAGAAGTTGAAAAATCCATTGCCAATGCCGCAAAAACGGGACAAACCATGGTACTGGTCAGCCATGATATGTCTTTTGTAGCACAAGTGGCAGATAAGGTCTTGTTTTTGGATAAAGGACGGATTATTGAATCTGGAACACCAGAGGAAATCATGCAGCATCCAAAAGAAGAACGGACAAAAGAATTCTTTGCTAGTTACAAACGGACCTATGTTTGATATAATAGAAAAGAGGTAAGACTCAGCTGGCGGTGCTAGCTGGGTTTGTTTTCTGAAAATGTAAAAATATTTGGAGTCGTGATGTTAAATAAATTATTGTCCTTATATTTACAAAGTTTAGTGACGACAACGATTTTAGTTGGGATCGCTTCTTGTATTTGGATTGGCTACCGTGCCCTTAAGAAGAAAGATAAAACAGCCAAGCAACGACAAGCGCATTTGTATGATATCCTCTTAATTGATATCATGACGATTCCTATTTTAACCTTTGCGGTCATAGGGATCTTGTTTATCTTTCAAGCACGATAATTGCAAAAAGACCGTGTTAGAATTATAATGATTACAACGAAACGGAAAAGAGGTTGAGTATGTTTGATACAGTGATTATTGGAGCAGGTCCTGCAGGGATGACTGCGGCCCTTTATGCAGCACGAAGTAATTTAAAAGTCGCATTGATTGAGAGAGGGATTCCAGGCGGCCAAATGAACAATACGTCTGACATCGAAAACTATCCTGGCTATGCCAATATTAGTGGCCCGGAGTTGGCTGAAAAAATGTTTGAGCCCTTAGAAAATCTTGGTGTGGAACATTTGTTTGGTCAGGTAGAGCGCATCGAAGACCACGGAGCAACCAAAAAGATTGTCACAGATGACGGGGAATTTGAAGCTAAGACCGTGGTGATTGCAACAGGTTCCAACCACCGTTTATTAAATGTCCCTGGTGAAGAGGAGCTGAACAGTAGAGGAGTTTCCTACTGCGCTGTTTGTGATGGAGCTTTCTTTAGAGATGAAGATCTCTTGGTCGTTGGTGGTGGCGATTCTGCGGTAGAAGAAGCTGTCTTTTTGACGCAGTTTGCAAAAACAGTGACCATTGCCCATCGTCGTGATCAGTTGCGTGCCCAAAAAGTTCTTCAAGACCGTGCCTTTGCCAATGATAAAATTCACTTTGCTTGGAATACGGTTGTGGAAGAAATTAAGGGGGAACAAAAAGTAACGTCTGTCCTTTTAAAAGATGTGAAGACAGGAGAGGTTAGAGAGCAGGCCTTCGGTGGTGTCTTTATCTATGTCGGTTTAGATCCTGTCAGTGATTTTGCGACGGAACTTGGTATTTTAGATGAAAATGGCTGGGTGGTGACGGATGATCATATGAGAACCTCAGTCCCAGGTATTTTTGCGGTTGGTGATGTTCGTCAAAAAGATTTGCGTCAAGTGACGACAGCAGTCGGAGACGGTGCGATTGCTGGCCAAGAAGTTTATAAATATATCACAGAAAACTTTTAATCCAAAAAAATCTGAGCTTCCTGTCTCAGATTTTTTTCATGCTTTCCTTTCAGTATTCAATAGGGCTGAAATATGCTATAATGGTACTAATTTTATGGTAGGAATTCATAGAACAAATCTATAAAAAAGAGGTATACATATGTATCCAGATGACAGTTTAACCTTGCATACTGATTTATACCAAATCAACATGATGCAAGTCTATTTTGATCAAGGTATCCACAATAAACATGCCGTTTTTGAAGTGTTTTTCCGTAATCAACCTTTTAAAAATGGCTATGCTGTATTTGCTGGCTTAGAGCGAATTGTGAAATATTTGGAAAACTTGCGTTTTTCTGAGAGCGATATTGCCTATTTAGAGTCACTTGGTTATCATGGAGCCTTCTTGGAATATCTCCGTGATCTTAAGTTGGAACTGACAGTACGCTCGGCTCAAGAAGGTGACTTAGTTTTTGCCAATGAACCAATTGTCCAGGTCGAAGGCCCACTGGCTCAGTGTCAATTGGTGGAAACAGCCCTTTTGAATATTGTCAACTTTCAAACCTTGATAGCCACAAAAGCTGCTCGTATTCGTTCAGTCATTGAAGATGAGCCTTTGATGGAATTTGGAACCCGTCGTGCGCAAGAAATGGATGCTGCCATTTGGGGAACTCGTGCAGCAGTCATCGGAGGTGCCAATGGAACTAGTAATGTTCGTGCAGGAAAACTCTTTGGAATCCCAGTTTTAGGAACTCATGCCCATTCTCTTGTACAGGTTTATGGAAATGACTACCAGGCCTTTAGGGCTTATGCGGAAACCCATAAAGATTGTGTCTTCCTCGTCGATACCTATGATACCCTGCGTATTGGGGTTCCTGCAGCTATTCAGGTAGCACGTGAAATGGGAGAGAAGATCAATTTCCTAGGCGTCCGGATTGACTCAGGAGATATTGCCTATATTTCTAAAAAGGTTCGCCAGCAATTAGATGAGGCTGGGTTTACGGAGGCTAAAATCTACGCTTCTAATGACTTGGATGAAAATACCATCCTCAACTTGAAAATGCAAAAAGCAAAAATTGATGTTTGGGGTGTGGGAACCAAGCTAATCACAGCCTATGATCAACCAGCGCTTGGAGCGGTATACAAAATTGTCTCTGTTGAAAACGAAGCAGGAGAGATGATCAATACCATCAAGCTTTCCAATAATGCAGAGAAAGTTTCTACTCCAGGTAAAAAGCAAGTCTGGCGGATTACGAGCCGTGAAAAAGGTAAGTCAGAAGGGGACTACATCACTTATGATGGAGTAGATGTTTCACAACTGACAGAACTTAAAATGTTCCATCCAACTTATACCTACATTAATAAAACGGTCCGAAACTTTGAGGCTATTCCTCTTTTAGTGGATATTTTTAAAGAGGGTCAATTGGTTTATCAACTACCACCATTATCAGAAATTCAAGAATATGCTCGTAAAAATTACGATCAATTGTGGGATGAATACAAGCGTGTCCTTAATCCACAGCATTACCCAGTTGACTTGGCAAAAGATATTTGGCAGGACAAGATGGACCTGATCGAGGAAATGCGTAACAAGGCTAATGGAGAAGGAGAAGCAAAATGAGTTTGCAAGAAGAGATTATCCAACAATTGGGTGTCAAGCCTAGCATTGATCCTCAGGAAGAGATTCGCCGCTCGGTTGATTTCTTAAAAAGATATCTAAAAAAACATCCCTTCTTGAAAACATTTGTATTAGGGATCTCAGGAGGACAAGATTCAACTCTTGCTGGACGATTAGCTCAATTAGCCATGGAAGAAATGCGTGCAGAAACAGGAGATGCCTCCTATCAATTTATTGCCGTTCGTCTTCCTTATGGGGTACAAGCAGATGAAGCAGATGCACAAAAAGCATTGGCCTTTATCCAGCCGGATGTTAGCTTGGTTGTGAATATCAAGGAGTCTGCTGACGAAATGGTACGAGCAGTAGAAGCGACTGGAACAGAGATTTCTGATTTTAACAAAGGCAATATTAAGGCTCGCAGTCGCATGATTGCTCAGTATGCTCTAGCTGGAGCACGTAGCGGAGCGGTGATTGGGACGGATCATGCTGCAGAAAATATTACTGGTTTCTTCACAAAATTTGGAGATGGTGGTGCAGATATTTTGCCCCTTTTCCGTTTGAATAAACGCCAAGGAAAACAATTGCTTAAGGCCTTAGGAGCTGATCCTGCTCTTTATGAGAAAATCCCAACAGCAGATTTGGAAGAAGAAAAACCAGGAATAGCAGATGAAGTAGCGCTGGGTGTCACCTATAATGAAATCGATGATTACCTAGAAGGCAAACAAGTGAGCCCAGAAGCTCAAGCCACTATTGAAAAATGGTGGTACAAAGGCCAACACAAACGCCACTTGCCAATCACAGTATTTGATCATTTTTGGGAGTAAAAAGGTCCAGTGGACCTTTTTAGCCCGAGTCTTAAAATAGGAGAACGAGGAAGAAATCGGTAACTCGTAGAGTTCGATTTCGTAGTCTCACCCCCGCAAGGCTGTCTAGATTTGAAAGGTGCTCAAAGAGCTCCGTTCAAATCAGCCAGCTACTGCGTCAATGTATCATTGAAAAGCTCATGGATGAGGTGGAGACAAATAGAATTTTTCTATTAATACTAGACAGAAATCGGTAATTCGTAGAGTTCGATTTCGTAGTCTCACCAGACAATATTGTGAAAAGCATCAAAAAGAAGGGCGGTTTCATCCGTCCTTTTCTTCTAGATTAAAATAACCAACTTGCAAAGTTCAAGTTGCATAAAAAAATGAAGGGAGACAATCTATGAATCATCTTGGAAGTCTTGCCATAGAGACAGAGCATTTATACTTGAGGCCTTTCGTTTTGGAGGATGCACCAGCGATGTTTGAAAATTGGGCTTCTGATCCTGAAACCCTGAAATATGTCACCTGGGATGCCCATGCATCTTCTGAGAGAACCAGAGAATCGATCAAAAGATGGATCGAACAGTATCTTAAACCAGATACTTATAAATGGGCGATCTGTTTGAAAACATTACCGGATCAGGTAATTGGAGATATTAGTGTGGTTTCTCAAGACCAGGAAAGTCAATCATGCGAGCTAGGTTATATCCTTGGCAAGAAATTCTGGGGGCGGGGATTCATGACAGAAGCCGTCATAGCTGTTTTGGATTTCTTATTGAACAAAGTCGGATTTAAAGAAATCAAAGCCACTTATGTCAGTTTAAATCCTGCTTCAGGGAAAGTCATGGAAAAGGCAGGAATGCAGTATGTAGAAACCATCCCTCATGCCATTCAACGCAAAGGATATTGCGGGGATAAAATCATCTATTCTAAACAGAATCCCTCTCTATAGGGTGATTTTTACTTGAAGATTCTGCTCAAAGGATTATAATAGTAAATAATGAAAAAAGGAGATTGCTATGTCAGAATTAACGAAAGAATTTACAGACCAGCTCTATGCTAATTATGAAGCAAATGTGAAATATGCGGCTCTTGAAAATGCTGTTACCCACAATGGGATCCATGCATCGCTTGAAACGCGCAAGAGTGCAGTAGAAAATACACCAGTTTTTTCACTTGATTTGACCAAGGATAAGGTGACAAACCAAAAAGCATCTGGACGTTGTTGGATGTTTGCGGCTTTAAATACCTTCCGTCACAAGATGATTTCAAGCTTCCAATTGGAGGATTTTGAATTGTCTCAAGCACATACTTTCTTTTGGGATAAGTATGAAAAATCAAACTGGTTTTTGGAGCAAGTGATTGCTACAGCAGATCAAGAATTGACCAGCCGTAAGGTGGCTTTTCTCCTACAAACCCCACAACAAGATGGTGGTCAATGGGATATGGTGGTATCCCTCTTTGAGAAATACGGAGTGGTTCCAAAATCAGTTTATCCGGAATCGATTTCTTCAAGTAATAGCCGGGAATTGAACACCTACCTCAATAAACTCTTGCGTCAAGATGCGCAAATCTTGCGTGACTTGATTCACTCAGGCGCAGATAGTGAGGCAGTTGCGAGCAAGAAACAAGCGTTGTTGCAAGAAATCTTTAACTTCTTGGCTATGTCTTTAGGATTGCCTCCGCGTGAATTTGACTTTTCATACCGTGATAAGGACAACCAATTCCATACCGAAAGTGGCTTAACTCCACAAAGCTTCTACAAAAAATATGTAGACCTTCAATTAGACGATTACGTCTCCATTATCAATGCCCCAACTACAGATAAGCCATATGGAAAATCTTACACCGTAGATATGCTGGGCAATGTGGTTGGTAGCCGTCCAGTCCGCTACCTAAATGTTCCAATGGATCGATTGAAAGAATTAGCTATTGCTCAAATGAAAGCAGGAGAAACTGTCTGGTTTGGTTCAGATGTAGGCCAAGTCAGCAACCGTAAAGCCGGAATCCTGGCAACAGATGTCTACGATTTTGAAGCAGGCATGGACATTCATTTGACACAAGACAAGGCGGGTCGCTTGGACTATGCAGAAAGTCTCATGACACACGCTATGGTCTTGACAGGGGTTGATTTAGACGAAGCAGGTCAGCCTCGTAAATGGAAGGTTGAAAATTCATGGGGAGACAAGGTCGGTACAGATGGTTACTTTGTGGCTTCTGATGCTTGGATGGATGAATATACCTATCAAATCGTGGTTCGTAAAGAATTCCTAACAGCAGACGAATTAGCAGCCTATGAAGCAGAACCAATTGTCCTAGCACCGTGGGATCCAATGGGAGCTTTAGCAAAATAATGATATAGAAAAGAGCCGAAAGGCTCTTTTCAGATTGAAGACAAAATATCTTAAAAACTTTCCTTAGGTGAGTACGGACGTCAGCGAACTTCTTTAAAGTTCCATGACTAATTATTGAGTCTAAGGTCTCAATAATTCCGAGTGCCTGAAACAATAACGTTTCAAGCACTTTTCTCACAGCGGAAAGTTTCAGTATTTTCTTAAATCGATTTAAATATTGGAACTCAATTTTGTTTTTTGCAGAATCACTTAACTTATTTTGCTTTAAAATAGTTTGTCTACATTCTAATAAGAGCCGAAAGGCTCTTTTTTTTTATATACTCAAAAATAAAAAAGCTGGGAAGTCTAACTAAATAAATCAGATTTTATTCGTTCTGGTTTTTTAACCATTGTTTTAAAAAAAGCCGGGCAAAAGCCCGACTTCTCCATTCTATTATTCGTTATGATTGTTAGAGTCTTGCGAAGAAGGCTCAGATGGTTTAGATTGATTTTCTTCGTTCGAAGAGCTAGACGATGGTTCTTCATACGAATACTGATCAGTGGAATAACTTGGCTCATAGTAGTAGTTATTGTAGTTGTTCTTACCATTGTTTAAGTAGAGATAAGAACCACTTCGATACAGTCCACTTGGTTGCGTCCAATCCGTATGACCAGAGTTATTATTATTAGCAAGATAGAGCATCATTTGACGGTAGACATCCGTTGCGACCTGTATTCCATTATCCAATACTGGTGTAAAGCGATTGGAATAACCTGTCCATACTGCCATGGCATATTCAGGAGTGTAGCCTACAAACAATTCATCCGGTGTTACAATATTTGAATAAGCATTTTTTGTCAATTTACCGATTTCGTTATCAGCATAGTTTGATGTACCTGTCTTACCAGCTTGGTAGATTCCCGAAATGGCAGCATTTGTACCGGAACCAGACAAGAGAACTGTCTTCATCATATCTGTCATCATGTAGGCAGTTGTTGCTTTCATTGCACGAGTTCCTTCGGACTCAAATTCCTTGGTTGTGCCATCACTAAAGACAACCCGACTAACATAGGATGGTTTGTAATAGGTACCGCCATTGGCAAAAGCAGCATAGGCAGCTGCCATTTTCTCACTGCTGGCTCCGTATTTGTTGCTAGAATCGCTAGTGTTACTCGAGATAGCGTTGGCGTAAACCATTTCTGGGTAATCGATCCCTAATCCATTGAGGAATTTCTTAGCTTGTTTAAGACCAACTTTTTCCAGGGCCTTCACCGCAGGCACGTTACGAGATTGTTGAATTGCGTAGGTAATGGACATGCTACCATAGTATGAACGGTCCCAGTTGTAGACAGGCGTTGATGAATGAGGGAAGTTGTATGGCGCATCTGTTGTAGTAGCTGCTGTAGAGGTATATTCCTCATGTTCAAGAGCTGGTGCGTAATCTGTGATTGGTTTCATTGTTGAACCCCAGTCACGGTTCGTTTCAACCGCTTGGTTTGTACCAAAGGAAACATTGCTGGATTGGTGACGAGAACCCAGCTGAGCAATGACTTTACCAGTATTGACATCAATAACGGTAGAAGCTACTTGCATTTCATCATCCGGGTAATTGACATATTCATCTGTATTGTAGATATCCCATAGTTTCTTTTGAGCTTCTGTATCCACGTTTGTATAGACATCCATTCCGGTTGTCAACAAATTGTAGCCCGTTTCTTCTTCGACTTGCTCGATCACTTCTTTTAGGTAATTATCCATATAGGCTGGGTAACTGCTTGAAGAACTGAGACTTTGCAGACCATCTGTAACAGGTGTATTGACCGCTGCTTCGTATTGTTTGTTAGAAATGGTCTTCATATCGAGCATTTCTTTTAATACTAAGTTTCGGCGCTGTTGCGCTGCTTCAGGATGGGAGTATGGATCGTATTGGTTTGGTGCTTGGGGCATCCCCGCAAGGAGTGCTAATTGAGGGAGCGAAAGATCTTTTAGATCTTTTCCGTAATAACTTTTCGCAGCTGTCTGCATTCCGTAGTTCCCATTCGCCATAAATACTTTATTGACGTAATAGGTCAAGATTTCTTGTTTGGTTGCTTTCTTTTCTAGTTGGGTTGCTAACCAAGCTTCTTGGATCTTACGAGAGAGGGTACGGTCAGAGGCTGAAGTGGAGAAATAGGTTAACTTGATCAATTGTTGCGTCAAGGTTGACCCACCTTGACTTCCTCCTCGTAAGTTGTGAAGGAAGGAACCGCCGATCCGAATGATGTCGACCCCACGGTGATTGAAGAAACGGTGGTCTTCAATCGCAACGATAGCATTGACCAAATCAGTAGGGATTTCATTGGCTGTGACATTGATTCGTTTCTCAGCTCCCAAATCCGCGATCAAGTTATTTTGGTTGTCATAGATCTTACTAGATGTTGTTGCAACCAAATCTTTTTCAGACAAGGTTGGTGCTTTCATAGCATAGTAACTAAATATCAGTCCACCGAGGACAAATAAAAGTAAGAAAAATGAAATGGCTGCGATGGCAACATATTTCAACCATTGAATGACTGTTTGTTTATTCATTTAAATACCGCCTAGAAGTTTCTGTTCGATAATATCAAGATAAGGAACGCTTGGAAGACGATTCTTATCTACTAGAAAGCCGTGCTCCTGAATATAGGAGAGGGGCATGGATTTACTACCATGATCGATGTTGTAATAGTGAATTAATGCAGGAGCAGGAAGTAAGTAGGTTTCACTCAACTTTGCAAAATGCAAGAGAACGAAACAGATACCGCCTTGCTGAACAACTGCCTCCATATGATCGATTTGATGTTGATGAAAATTTTTCATCGGCATGGATTGCTTTTGCTGTGTTTCCTTCGCTTCAAAATCGATATAGCGTCCCTTGTATACTCCAGAATAGTCCGTCGTTGAGGCTTGCCTGAAATAGGCTTCAACAATCTTTGCCCGACTGCGACGTGGATAATCCACTTTCACGATTTGAATCGGTGTTGGTTTTTTATGGATGACTGCTAGACCTCGAGAAAGATAGTATTGATTGCTTTCATTGATCATTTTTTCAAATGTCATCCCACGATTCGCAAAGTCGACTGGATGTTTCCTTTGTGTAGAGACCAAGGTTTTTTTGGCTACTTTATGTGGATAGTTGACCATAGTTCTCCTTATTGGTACAATTACATCACTCTATTATATCATAAATTAGAATAATGAGGAAAAAATGAATACCATACTTGTTGCAGGTTATAAGAGTTTTGATGTGGGAGTCTTTTCCAATAAAGACCCTCGACTGACCATTATCAAAAAAGCCATTGAAAGAGATCTTCGTCGTCTATTTGAAGAAGGAGTGAAATGGCTGGTCTTTTCTGGTAATTTGGGATTTGAGGCTTGGGTACTAGAGGTCGCCTTTGCATTAAAAAAAGATTACGATTTTCAAATGGCGACGATCTTCCTATTTGAGAATGTTGGCGAAAATTGGAATGAAAGCAATCAGGAATTATTAGCACGCTTCAAACAGGTGGATTTCGTGAAATATGCCTATCCACACTATAGCAATCCGGGTCAACTAAAAGAATACAATCAGTTTTTGATAGATAACGCGGATGGAGCTTATGTTTTTTATGATCCAGAAAATGAAACCAATTTAAAATATCTTTACAAAATGATGGTAGAAAAAGAACCATTTTATGTCAAACAATTAAGTTTTGATGACTTAAATGAACTTGCTGAAAATTTTTACGAAAACTAAGTGTTATACCTTGATTTTTCTTACCATTTTTTTATATAATTGAGATGATGAACTAGATTGGAGAGAGTAATGGCGAGTATTATTTTTACTGCGAAAGATATTTTTGATCAAGATTTCAAACGAGAAGTTCGTGGTTATAATAAAGATGAAGTAAATGAATTTTTGGATGATGTCATAAAAGACTATGAAACCTATGCTGCTTTGGTGAAGGAATTGCGTGAAGAAAACGCACGCCTTCGTGAAGAACTTGCCCAAAAAGCACAGGAAACACCACAAACATCTCCGATTGCTAGCACTGCTACGCAAGAATACCCGCAAGTGACAACAGCGACGAACTTTGATATTCTCAAACGTCTCAATCGTTTGGAAAAAGAAGTTTTTGGGAAACAGATCGTAGATCGCGATTATTAATCCCATAGATTGTGCAATTTTTGGATAATCGCGTGAGAGAATATTCTCATGAGGAAAGTCCATGCTAGCACAGGCTGTGATGCCTGTAGTGTTTGTGCTAGGTGAATCCATAAGCCTAGGGACTTGGTATTCAAGTTACGGCGAGTGAAGGAGCTAAGTCTAAGGATAAGCTCTAGTAACTCTGAAAGTGCCACAGTGACGTAGTTTTTAGGGAAACCTAAAAAGTGGAACGCGGTAAACCCCTCAAGCTAGCAACCCAAACTTTGGTCGGGGCATGGAATGCGTGGAAACGAACATAGCATTCTGACTGGAAACAGTAGACAGATGATTATCAAAGGAAATGGTACCTAGTCATTTCTGGAACAAAACATGGCTTATAGAAAATTGCATATAGGTTGATGAGGTGGAGAGAGATCTCAACCTCCTTTTTTAAAGTGATAGGAATAAGATGAAAAAACAATTTGAATTGATTGCAACGGCCGCTGCTGGTATAGAGGCTGTTGTTGGTCGAGAACTACGCGATCTTGGCTACGATTGCCAGGTTGAAAATGGACGGGTTCGATTTCAAGGAGACCGTCGAGCAATCATAGAAACCAACCTCTGGTTGCGAGCGGCTGATCGAGTGAAAATTGTGGTTGGGACTTTTCCAGCCAAAACCTTCGAAGAACTCTTTCAAGGTGTCTTTGCTTTGGATTGGGAAAATTATTTGCCTTTAGGAGCACGTTTTCCCATTTCTAAGGCTAAATGTGTCAAATCAAAACTTCATAATGAACCTAGCGTTCAGGCTATTTCGAAAAAAGCAGTGGTTAAAAAGTTACAAAAACATTATGCCCGGCCAGAAGGTGTTCCTCTCATGGAAAATGGGGCAGAGTTCAAGATCGAAGTATCGATCCTTAAAGATCAAGCCACTGTCTTGATTGACACCACTGGTAGTAGCCTCTTCAAACGTGGTTATCGGACTGAAAAAGGGGGAGCCCCTATTAAGGAAAATATGGCAGCGGCAATTCTTATGCTGTCAAACTGGTATCCAGATAAGCCCTTGATTGACCCGACATGTGGTTCTGGAACGTTTTGTATTGAGGCGGCGATGATTGCGAGAAATATGGCACCTGGTTTACGTCGGACCTTTTCTTTTGAAGAATGGAACTGGATGGATGATCGCTTGATTCATGAAGTCCGTCAAGAAGCAAGTAGAAAAATCAATCGCGAGATCGAATTGGATATTATGGGAACTGATATCGATGCACGGATGGTTGAGATTGCCAAAGAAAATGCCCAGAAAGCGGGCGTTAGCAGGGACATTACTTTTAAACAAATGCGAGTTCAAGATCTTCACTCAGATAAGATCAACGGGGTGATTATCTCCAACCCTCCATATGGAGAACGATTATCTGATGATGAAGGTGTGACGAAATTGTATACTGAAATGGGGCACGTATTTGCACCTCTCAAAACCTGGAGTAAATTTATCTTAACCAGTGATGAAGGTTTTGAATCTAAATTCGGTAGTAAAGCAGATAAAAAACGAAAACTTTATAACGGAACCCTAAAAGTTGATCTCTACCAATATTTTGGGGAACGAGTAAAACGGCAGATTAAGGCATAGAAAGGATTTTTATGACAGAGAAGGATAAAAAGCCATTAGAGCAAGAAACAGAATCAATTTTAGAGTTTGAAGATGCTAAAGAGATGACGATTGGGCAGGCCAATCGAAAGGCAGAAGAAATCGAAGCAGGTGTAACGGAAGGTGATAATGTCTTAGACAAATACATCAAACAACACCGAGCAGAAATTGAAGCGGAAAAATACGATACAAAGATCTTAGCTAAGGAAGAGTTGGCTAAAGCTGAAGAGTTGGCAGCTTCAGAAACAGTTGCCGAAGTAGCTGAAGCAGTGGAGGCACCGGAAGTAACGGAAACAGTCTTGGAACAAAGGCCTGAAATGGATGCTATCTCAACAGAATTACCTGCTAAGATTAAATTTGGACCTACACCAACTGAACCAATTGTAGAAGCAGAGGAGCTTCCTGAGGAAACACCAAGCAATGCGGGTAAACGAATCAAAGCAGTTCTATACTCTGCATTAGGTCTAGCGATTGTCGGGTCGGCCATTTTTGTGACCTATAACTGGATGCACAGTCGTGGAAAATCTGGTGGTACAACTGTTGTATCGTCTTCATCTAGCAAGTCATCTTCTACTTCTAAATCAGGTAGCAGTGAAACACAGGCTCAAAAATTGGAAGAGTTTACCAAAGCTTACGATGCCTTTTTTGTAGACGAATCGAAAAGTGGGCTAAAAAATGATAAATTCGGAGACTTGGAAAATCTGAAGAAACTGCTGGACAAATTAGAAGGAAGCAGTGATTATAATGCGGCTAAAACAAAATATGAAGATCTTGTGAAGCAAGTTTCTGCCATTCAAAAAGTGAATTCTCAATTCAGTTCTCCTGTGATCAAAGATGGAGTTCTTGATGCAACTGCCAAAGCAAAAAGTGATGCGACCTTTGCAGAAACAAAGACAGGCAATGAAAAATTAGATAGCTTATTGAATGAGGCAGTTGCGCAAGGACGTTCACAACAGGTTGCGACACCAGCTCCAGTGACAGGAACAGGTGGTGCAGATACTTCCAATGCAACTCCGGCCCCAGCTCAAGCAGCAACGCCTACAGCACCGGCTGTAAATGCTGCTACAAGTGGTGCAGGAACTGCAAGTCCAGGCTATTCAGGGTACGGTCTTCCAAGCGATGGTGTCCCACTTCAGCGGAACCTGAGCCGTGTGCCGTATAACCAAGCAGCTATCAATGATGTCAATAACCCGGCTTGGGTGTTTGGAGATGGTATCCTTGAAAAAGTATTGAACATTGCTCGTAAACGTGGACATATCACTGGCAATCAATACATTTTAGAGCGTGTTAATATCATTAACGGTAATGGCTATTACAACCTTTTTAAACCAGATGGAACCTATCTCTTTAGTATCAATGCCAAGACTGGTTATTTCGTAGGGAACGGAAAAGGTCATTCAGATGCTCTGGATTATTAATGCCTGAGCAAGTATACTATTTCTGGGAAAAATGACAAGAAAAAAGGATGAACCACAGGTTCATCCTTTTTTGAGTCTTAAACAACATGACGTTCAAATGGATCGTCCGAAATTCCTTGATCTAGAATCAGGCGACACCATTCTTTGGCTGAGAAGAGACTGTGATCCTTGTAATTTCCACAAGACTCAATGGTTGTGCCTGGGACATCCTCCCAAGTGCTGACAGATGCAATTTCTTCTAAAGATTCTTTAATCACTTTAGCAATTTCCGTACTTGAATGCTGTCCCCACATGATCATATGAAAACCGGTGCGACATCCAAATGGGGAACAGTCAATCATACCATCGATGCGTTTACGAATGAGCATCGCAAGAAGATGCTCGATTGTGTGGAGCCCTGCCGTTGGAATCGCATTTTCATTCGGCTGCACTAGGCGAATATCAAAGTTAGAGATGATATCTCCTTTTGGTCCAGTTTCCTCGCCAATCAAGCGTACATAAGGAGCCTTCACTGCTGTGTGGTCCAATTCAAAACTTTCAACAATTACTTCTTTTGTCATACTCAAATCCTTCTTTGTTTTTCTTGATTATAGCATAAAAAGCAGATTCAACAAAGTGGAAATAGATGAATTTCTCACAGGTGTTCCATGAAAGAAACGTGGATAAAAGAATAAGGGTTAAGCAAAAATATAAAAGGTTTTTCCTGTTTTTTTAGATTGTTAATTTTAGTAATTTGTGGTAAAATGTAAAAGAATTTTTAATTCAACTAATTAAATAGATTTGGGGTAAAAGCATGAATTTTGTAATTACAGGTGTTTTTGCCGCGGTCATTGGTTTAGTCATTGGATATGTGGGAACTGCTCTTAAAATGAAAGCTTCAAAAGAAGCTGCGGAACTCACCCTTTTAAATGCTGAACAAGAAGCAACGAATTTACGTGGACAGGCAGAACGTGAAGCCGATTTGATTTTAAAAGAGGCGAAGCATGAGTCAAGTTCACTTAAAAAAGAAGCACTTTTGGAGGCAAAGGAAGAAGCCAGAAAATATCGTGAAGAGGTCGATGCTGAGTTTAAGTCAGAACGACAAGAATTGAAGCAATTAGAAAGCCGTTTGGCAGAACGTGCTAGCAATCTTGATCGCAAAGACGACATTTTAACAAGCAAAGAACAGTCTCTTGAACACAAAGAGCAAAGTCTTACAGATAGAACTAAACACATTGATACGCGTGAACAACAGCTGGAAGAGCTTGAACACAAGAAAGTAGAAGAACTGGAACGTGTCGCTGCTCTAAGTCAAGGAGAAGCGCGTGACATTATTTTGAATCAGACGGAAGATCAACTTTCAAAAGAAATTGCATCACGAATTCGTGAAGCAGAACTGGAAGTGAAAGAACGTTCTGATAAAATTGCAAAAGACATTCTCGTGCAAGCCATGCAGCGAATGGCTGGTGATTTTGTTGCAGAGCAAACAAACTCAACCGTTCATTTGCCTGATGATAGCATGAAGGGCCGGATTATTGGGCGTGAAGGACGCAATATTCGTACCTTTGAGAGCTTGACGGGGGTTGATGTGATTATCGATGATACGCCAGAGGTGGTGACCTTGTCAGGGTTTGATCCGATTCGTCGTGAAATTGCCCGTATGACAATGGAGAGCCTTCTCAAAGATGGTCGCATCCATCCAGCCCGCATCGAAGAGCTGGTTGAGAAGAACCGTCAGGAAATTGACAATCGTATTCGTGAATACGGTGAGGCCGCTGCTTATGAAATCGGGGCGCCAAACCTCCATCCAGATTTGATGAAAATCATGGGACGGTTGCAATTCCGTACATCTTATGGTCAAAACGTTTTGCGTCACTCCATTGAAGTTGCCAAACTTTCTGGTATTATTGCCAGTGAGTTGGGTGAAAATGCTACTTTGGCACGACGTGCAGGGTTCTTGCATGATATCGGTAAAGCGATTGACCGTGAAGTGGAAGGAAGTCACGTTGAGATTGGGACAGAATTGGCACGTAAGTATAAAGAACACCCAGTGGTTGTCAATACTATTGCCAGTCACCATGGAGATGTGGAACCTGAAAGTGTTATCGCAGTCATTGTCGCTGCAGCTGATGCCTTGAGTGCGGCTCGACCTGGAGCACGAAGTGAGTCACTTGAAAGTTACATCAAACGTTTGCAAGATCTTGAAGAAATTGCAAACAGCTTTGAAGGAGTTAAGACAAGTTTCGCCCTTCAAGCAGGACGTGAAATCCGTATTATGGTGAGCCCTGAGGCAATCAAGGATGATAAAGTGACGATCTTAGCTCATGATATTCGTGAGAAGATAGAGTCAAATCTTGAATATCCTGGAAACATTAAGGTTACCGTTATTCGAGAATTGCGTGCAGTAGATTACGCAAAATAAACGAAAAGCTTGAGATCTAGCATCTCAAGCTTTTTGAATGAAAAAAATCAGTTGAAAATTAGGCCGATTTTTGTTACACTAGATAGAAAGACATTGAAGGAGAAATCATGGCGGATCGTGGCTTATTAATTGTATTTTCTGGCCCTTCAGGGGTTGGAAAAGGAACGGTCAGACGAGAAATTTTTGAAAACTCGGACAATCAGTTTCAGTATTCTGTATCGATGACGACGCGTGCACAACGTCCAGGTGAAGTGGATGGTGTCGACTATTTTTTCCGTACACGTGAAGAATTTGAAGATTTGATCCGTCAAGGGCAAATGTTGGAGTACGCTGAGTACGTTGGAAATTACTATGGGACTCCTTTAACCTATGTGAACGAAACCTTGGACAAGGGAATCGATGTATTTCTTGAAATTGAAGTTCAGGGTGCCCTTCAAGTAAAGAAGAAAGTTCCAGATGCAGTTTTTATTTTCTTAACTCCGCCTGATTTGGATGAATTGCAAGATCGATTAGTGGGTCGCGGGACAGATAGTGCAGAAGTTATTGCGCAACGGATTGAAAAAGCAAAAGAAGAAATCGCCATGATGCGTGAATATGACTACGCCATTGTGAACGACGAGGTTCCTCTTGCTGCTGAGCGTGTCAAACGTGTGATCGAAGCAGAGCATTTCCGTGTAGACCGTGTCATTGGCCATTATCTGGATATGTTACCAAAAACACAAACTATTGTGAAGAGATAAATAATTAGAAATTAGGTATAGGAATATGATGTTAAAACCTTCTATTGATACATTGCTTGACAAAGTACCATCAAAATATTCATTGGTCATTCTTGAGGCAAAACGGGCCCACGAATTGGAAAGTGGTGCAGTACCCACTCAAGAATTCCAATCAGTTAAATCAACATTACAAGCGCTTGAAGAAATTGAGTCCGGAAACGTAGTTGTTCACCCGGATCCAGAAGCAAAACGTGAAGCGCTTCGTCGTCGGATTGAAGCAGAGCGGATTCGCAAAGAAGAAGAAGAGCGCAAAATTAAGGAACAAATTGCCAAAGAAAAAGAAGATGGTGAAAAAATTTAAGGTTGGGGCTTCTCAATCTTATTTTTTGCTATTTAAAGGGTTCCGTGATAAAGTAAAGCTCATATGATAGAGGCTGGAGGTGAAAAAGTGATAGCAAAAGTCATCGTAGATGTCCCATTGATGCAGACAGATAAACCCTATTCGTATCAGATTCCATCAGAATTTGAGGATATGGTGGAGGCAGGTATGCGAGTTCATGTCCCCTTTGGTAAAGGGAATCGCCTCATTCAAGGGATTGTGGTAGACGTTGTAGAAGAGGCAGACACGAGCGAGGAATTAAAAGCGATTGTGGAGGTTTTGGATTACACTCCGGTCTTAAATCAAGAGCAGTTCTGGTTGGCAGATCAATTACGAAAAAGTGTTTTTTCTTATAAGATCACGATTTTAAAAACCATGCTTCCTTCTCTCCTCAATTCGAGTTATGATAAGATTTTGTATCCTCAACCTTCTTTAGAGCCCACTCTCAAAGTGAAACTTTTTGGTGAAAAAAATGAAGTTTCTTTTTCTTCTCTAGATGCGGCTGATCAAGCCCAAGTGATGCGGTTGGTCAGAAAAGGAGATTTGGTACTTGAATACAAGGCCAAGGATAAGAAACAAATTAAAACAGAAAAATGGTATCGCGTTAACCAGGAAGGATTAAAAGAACTTCAACCATCAGCGAGAGCTAAAAAAAGGCTAGCATTAAAAGAGCGCCTGTTGCTAGAGCAAGGGGAGCAACCCTTAGCAGGATTGTATCAGGATTTTTCACGAGAAGTAGTGGCTTATTTTATTGATCAGGGTGTTTTAGAAATTACAGAACGAGAAGTGAATCGGGCAGCTGCATACTATGAAGGAAAAGAACAGACCCGGGCCCTGCATTTAAATTCAGAGCAAGCAAAAGCTGTCGAAACAGTAGTTTCTCAAATTGGGAAAACATCAAAGCCTTTTTTATTAGAAGGTGTGACTGGAAGTGGGAAAACAGAAGTTTATCTGCAGATTATTCAGGAAGTTCTAAATAAGGGGAAAACGGCTATTATGTTGGTTCCTGAGATTTCCTTGACGCCACAGATGACGGATCGCTTTATCTCTCGTTTTGGCCAGGAAGTAGCGATTTTACACTCGGGCTTATCAAACGGTGAGAAGTATGATCAATGGCGAAAAGTTGAACGTGGGGAGGCCAAGGTAGTCGTTGGAGCGCGCTCAGCCATCTTTGCTCCTTTAAAAAACATCGGAGCCATTATCATTGATGAGGAGCATGAGGCTTCCTACAAACAAGATAGTAACCCACGCTACCACGCAAGGGAAGTCGCGGTCTTAAGAGCTCAGTACAATCAAGCAGTTTTGCTTCTTGGATCTGCTACACCAAGTTTAGAATCGCGGGCTCGTGCAACAAAAGGGGTTTATGAATTAATTCGTCTGACCCAACGGGCCAATCCGGCAGCCAAAATTCCAGAAGTTAAAGTCGTTGATTTTCGTGATTATATTGGCCAAAATGAAGCTGGTAACTTCACTCCGGTTCTAGTGGAAGCTATTGCTGATCGTTTGCAGAAAAAAGAGCAGGTTGTCTTGATGTTGAACCGCCGTGGTTATTCCAGCTTTGTCATGTGTCGCGAGTGTGGGACAGTGGATACGTGTCCCAATTGTGATATCTCACTGACCCTCCACATGGATACTAAAACCATGAACTGTCATTATTGTGGCTATAGCAAAGCGATTCCTCGACACTGTCCAAATTGCCAAAGTCCTTCCATTCGTTATTACGGGACAGGAACACAAAAAGCTTATGATGAATTACAAGAGATCTTTCCTGAAGCTAAAATTTTGCGCATGGATGTGGATACCACTCGAAAAAAAGGGAGCCACGCAGCAATATTAGATGCTTTCGGGAATGGAGAAGCGGATATTTTGTTAGGGACGCAAATGATTGCGAAGGGCTTGGATTTTCCAAATGTGACGTTAGTGGGTGTCTTGAATGCGGATACTTCTTTAAATTTACCGGATTATCGATCTTCAGAGAGAACCTTTCAACTCTTGACTCAGGTGGCAGGAAGGGCCGGACGAGCAGAGAAAGAAGGAGAGGTTATCATTCAGAGCTACAACCCCAATCATTATGCGATTCGATTTGCCAAAGACCAAGATTATGAAGGTTTTTTTGCCTATGAAATGCAGATTCGCCGGCAGTTAGGCTATACGCCTTATTACTTCACAGTTGGGTTAACCCTATCCCATAAGAGTGAGGAAATTGTGATGGAGAAGTCACATCAGGTCATGGAAATTCTCCGATCTGGCTTATCTGATCAGGTCCAAATCTTAGGACCAACACCTAAACCAATTGCACGCACACATAATTTGTATCATTATCAAATCATTGTGAAATATCGTTTTGAAGAAGGCATGACACAGGTCTTGAATCAAATCTTAGAATTTACTCAAGAAAGAGGCAACCAAGATCTCCGTGTCAGTATTGATAATGAACCTCAAAGTTTTATGTAAGGAAGAAAGAAATGACAAAATTAATTTTTATGGGAACGCCTGATTTTTCAGCGACGGTTTTAAAGGGATTGTTAGTAGATTCGCGCTATGAAATTTTGGCAGTTGTGACTCAACCAGACCGCAAAGTAGGTCGCAAAAAAGAGATTCGAATGACCCCGGTGAAGCAGGTAGCTTTAGAACATCAACTACCAGTTCTTCAGCCGGAGAAATTATCGGGTAGTCCAGAAATGGAAACTCTCTTATCATTAGATGCAGATGGAATTGTGACCGCTGCTTTTGGACAATTTTTACCGACAAAATTGTTGGAGAACTTCCAATTTGCGGTGAATGTCCACGCGTCTTTATTGCCTAAATATAGAGGTGGGGCTCCCATTCACTATGCTCTGATCAATGGTGATGAAGAAGCTGGGGTTACAATTATGGAAATGGTCAAGGAAATGGATGCCGGAGACATGATTGCAGCTCGTTCTCTCCCAATTTTAGATGAGGACAATGTGGGAACTTTGTTTGAAAAATTGGCTGTCCTTGGACGTGACTTACTCCTAGATACTTTGCCAGCTTACCTGGCAGGGGAGATCAAGCCAAGTCCACAAGATCCAAGTTTGGTCACATTTTCACCGAATATTTTACCGGAAGAAGAGGTTTTGGACTGGACCAAAACCAATCGCCAAGTCTTTAACCAGATCCGGGGGATGAATCCTTGGCCAGTCGCTCATACGTTATTAAATGGTCAGCGCTTTAAAGTTTATGAAGCAGAGCTATGCGAAGGAAATGGAAATCCAGGAGAAGTGATTGCTTTGACTAAAAAAGAGTTGGTGGTCGCTGCAGGAGAAGGAGCGCTGTCCCTCAAAGTTGTGCAGCCGGCAGGAAAACCCAAAATGTCCATCACAGACTTTTTGAATGGCGCTGGCCGTCAATTGAAAGTAGGAGATCACTTTGGAAGGTAAACAAATGAATGCGCGTGAACAGATCGTTCGAGTATTAGAAGAGGTTTTTGAACAGGGGGCTTATTCTAATATTGCCCTAAATCAAGCGCTAGAACACTCTCAACTTTCAGATAAAGATAGAAGCTTTGTCACGGAAGTTGTATACGGTACTGTAGCACGGAAGATAACGCTCGAGTGGTATCTCGCCCACGTGATTGAAGACCGGACGAAATTGGATCCTTGGCTCTATTATCTTTTGATGATGAGCTTGTATCAACTTGTCTATTTAGACCGCATTCCTGATCATGCCATCGTCAATGAAGCTGTCCGGATAGCAAAACGTCGAAAAGAAGGCAGTGAGAAGTTTGTCAATGCTATTCTTAGAAAGCTCCTCCGCGAGGGACTACCAGCTATTGATACGATCAAGCGAAAGAATAAACGTTATTCGGTAGAGTATTCCCTACCTGTATGGTTGGTCAAAGCATTGATCGAAGAATACGGTGAGGAACGTGCTTGCGCTATTTTTAAGAGTCTCTATCAGCGTAATAAATCCAGTATTCGTGTGATTGATCTAGACGAAAAAGAAGAGTTGGCTCAGCTACTCGAAGCAACCTCCTCTCTACTTGCTCCGTCCGCTCTCGTGAAAGAACAGGGACATTTTGCAGCGCATTCCTTGTTCAAAGAAGGGCGCATTACTATTCAAGACGAGTCCAGTCAATTGGTGGCACCGGCTTTGGATTTGCAAGGAGATGAGTGGGTTTTAGATGCCTGTGCGGCGCCAGGTGGAAAGACGACTCACCTGGCTTCTTATCTCACAACTGGGAAAGTCACAGCCTTGGATCTCTATGACCATAAGCTCAAATTGATTCAAGAAAATGCTAATCGGCTCCATGTTGCGGACAAAATTTTGACAAAGAAGTTAGATGCGACAAAAGTCTTTGAAACATTTGGACCTGATGCTTTCGATAAAATTTTGGTGGATGCGCCTTGTTCAGGGATTGGTTTGATACGGAGAAAGCCTGATATCAAGTACAATAAAGAGAGTGCAGATTTTGTATCTTTACAAGCTATTCAATTGGACATTCTGGATAGTGTTTGTCAAAGTGTGCGTAAAGGTGGTATAATAGTGTACAGCACGTGTACAATTATGGGGAAAGAAAATTTTGAAGTGGTGGACCAATTTTTGAAACACCATCCAAATTTCAAACAAGTTCCATTGGAGCACGAAAGAAAAGATATTCTCAAGAATGATTGTATCCTTATTACACCCGAATTATATGGAAGCGACGGCTTCTTTATCAGTCGTTTTAAGAGAATGTCATAATATCAGGAGGAAACTGACAGTATGGATATGACGATCTTAACCGATGTAGGTCAAAGACGGACAAATAACCAAGACTATGCAAATCAATATAAAAACAAGGCAGGAAAATCTATGGTATTTCTTGCTGATGGTATGGGGGGGCACCGTGCCGGAAATATTGCTAGTGAAATGGCAGTCACAGACCTAGGTGCAGCCTGGGTTTCTTCTGAGATCGAGACGGTTAATCAAGTACGTGAATGGTTTGCAGAACATTTAGAAGCTGTGAACCGACGGATTCATTTAGCTGGGCAAGATGATGAGCACAAAGGAATGGGAACGACACTGGAAGCTTTGGCTTTTGTAGAAGGACAAGTGATTTATGCCCATGTTGGGGATTCGCGGATTGGTCTCATTCGCCACGGTGAATACCAGCAGTTGACCAGTGATCATTCTCTTGTAAATGCTCTTTTACGAGCAGGACAAATTACAGAAGAAGAAGCAGCCCATCATCCTCAGCGGAACATCATCACTCAGTCCATTGGTCAAAAAGATGAGTTGGCGCCTGATTATGGTTTGGTGACTGTTGAAGCAGATGATTACATTTTGATCAATAGTGATGGTTTAACGAATATGATTGGCCCAGATGAAATCAGAGACATTGTCTTGAGTGATGTTACGCTTGAAGAGAAGGCTCAAGCATTGATTCGCTTTGCCAATAATGCTGGAGGCTTGGATAATATCACTGTTGTACTACTCCACTTTACTGAGGAGGACGCAGCATGATTCAAATCGGCAAAATTTTTGCCGGGCGATATAAAATCATCCAACAAATTGGGCGCGGCGGGATGGCAGATGTTTATCTTGCGCGTGATTTGATTTTAGATGGGGAAGAAGTTGCAGTCAAGGTGCTGCGTACGAATTACCAGACAGATCCTATTGCAGTTGCTCGTTTTCAGCGTGAAGCAAAAGCGATGGCAGAACTGGACCATCCAAATATCGTTCGGATTACAGACATTGGCGAAGAAGAAGGGCAACAATACCTTGCAATGGAATATGTTGCAGGTTTAGACTTAAAACGCTATATCAAAGAAAATGCACCTTTATCAAATGAAGAAGCTGTTCGTTTAATGGGGCAAATTCTTCTCGCTATGCGTCTTGCCCATACGCGTGGCATTATCCACAGAGATTTAAAACCACAGAATGTCCTCTTGACACCAGATGGAACAGCGAAAGTTTCAGACTTTGGGATTGCAGTGGCCTTTGCAGAGACTAGCTTGACCCAGACCAACTCGATGTTGGGGTCGGTTCATTATTTGTCCCCTGAGCAGGCGCGTGGATCGAAAGCAACGGTTCAAAGTGATATCTACGCTATGGGGATCATTTTCTATGAGATGTTAACCGGGCACATTCCTTATGATGGGGACAGTGCAGTCACAATTGCTTTGCAGCATTTTCAAAAGCCTCTCCCATCTATTCGTGAGGAAAATAAGAATGTTCCACAAGCTCTAGAAAATGTGGTGATCAAAGCGACAGCTAAAAAACTGACGGATCGCTATAAGTCAGTGGCAGAGATGTATGTGGATCTTTCAAGTTGTTTGTCCTATGAGAGAAGAAATGAGAAAAAACTGATTTTTGAAGACCAAGCGAAAGCTGATACAAAAACTCTTCCAAAAGTGAGTCCAACTCCAAAGACGGCTCCTGTTCCAATCTCTGAGGTACGCAATGAAATCAGTTCGGTAGATCCTAATCGACCATTATCTAACCAACAGACAATGGCCCCAAGCAAAAATCCAAGAAGACGCTTGCGGGCGCGCTACAAGGTCTTGTTTGTTGCCATTGCCCTAGTTCTTGCAGCCTTTACCTTCTTGTTGTATATGAGCCCGGCCAATAAAACCGTTCCAGATGTTTCCGGCAAAACCATTGCCGAAGCTAGAGCCGTTATTGAGGGACAAGACCTTCAAGTTGGTGAAGAGAAAGAAGAGTACAGTGATTCGGTTGCAGAAGGTTATGTCATTCGAACCAATCCCAATGCAGGGGCCCAAAAGAAAGAACAAAGTCGAATTGATTTGATCGTTTCAAAAGGACCAAACAGCTTTGAAATGCCAAATTACGTGGGCGAAACACGGGCAGCAGCTGAAGAGGATCTGAAAAACACTTATAAAGTATCGAGCAAAATGATCACGATTGAAGAAGTTGAGACCTTTGATGATCCTGCAGGGACAGTTCTTGAACAAACCCCAGCTCCAGGAGAGCAATATTCTTTGAGTTCAAAGACCAAGATTGTTTTAAAAGTAGCAAAAGAAACAACTTCAATTGAAATGCCAAACTATGTTGGATCAACCTATGATTTTGCTAGAAGTAATTTAATTGAAATCTATGGTATTAAAGAAGCCAATATCGAATTAAGAAAAACGGAACATCTCCCTGATGGGGTAGTTGTTTCTGCAGGTCAAATTGTCAGTCAAACTCCAGAAGTTTCGAGTACGGTGGACATTAACCGAACACGAATTGTCTTGACGGTATATGAGCCTAAAGTGACAGCTTCTTCAAGTACGAAAGCCTCATCCAGTTCAGAAACATCAAGTTCTTCTTCTACGGAACGATCGGATACAGAAAGTTCCAGCAGTAGTGCAACTGGTGGAGATTAATAATTCAGTTTAAGACTCAGATGGGTTTCTGGGTCTTTTTGATTGCATGCGATTATCCAACCACAGACGGAAGTCAAATGAGGAAAAATTTGATAAAATAGGAAAAGATGAGGTAGACTATGTGGAAAATACAAATTTTTATTTTCGTTGAAGCCGTTTTGTTAACATTAGCAGCGATCACCATTTTATCAATCGATTTTTCCAGATTTGTTGTCTTGATGGTTCTCTTTTTGCTCCTTCTGTATTACTATTTTGGCAAACAAAAAGCGAATTTTCTATTAATCGCACTGAGTGTGCTTCTATTTTTTATCGTGATGCTGAATCCTTTTGTGATTGCAGCCATTTTATTTGCGGTGGTTTATGGTTTATTGATCGCCTACCCTTATATGTATAAGGAAAATGAAGCAGTTATGTTTGATGTTGAAGAGAATACCGAAATTCGTCAGGAAAAAACTCGATGGATTGGTGATTTACAACATTTTTCAAAGCAAAGTCGAGGATATCGAGATCTGAATGTGATCCGAGTTTTTGGGAATGACACCCTTCATTTAGAGGAGGTTGCCATATGCAATTGGGATAATGTGGTGATTATTCGGAAAGGTTTTGGAAATACAAAAATTATCTTACCGATTGATTTGGAGCTTCATTTACAAATTAACACGCTTTATGGAAATCTGAAGTTTTTGGATCTTCCTATCCGAAAGATGAGGAATGAAACCTTAGATATTGAAACGGCACATTATCGGAGGTCGCACCGTTCTATTAAAATTGTATTAGTTGGAATCGTTGGGGATGTAGAGGTGATTCGCGCATGAAAAAATTAGACTATCTCCTTTTGTACTTCTATTCCCTAATGGTGGTTGCGGTCATTTGTCATACCATTTTTCATTTTGTTGGTTTTCAGTGGAGCAAACTTCTTTCAGATCTTTCCTTGCTTCAATCATTCCTATTTTTGATTTTTAGTCTGACGCTTGCATTGACGGCTTTAGTTCTCTTGATTATGAAGATCACGCAATTTGTGACAGTTCATGCGGTACAACAAAAGGTGGAAGCTATTATGAATGGTTCCCAGCAAAAAGAAATTGCCCCCAAAGAATTGAATCAACAGTTAGATTTATTGGATAAGAGGTTACATCGACTTGAAGAAAATTTACAAAAGAGTGAAAATCGTGTGATGCGAAATGAGGAAGAAATTATTGAAATCGAGCGTAAGAGAATTGCGCGCGATCTACATGACACGGTTAGTCAAGAATTGTTTGCAGCTAATATGATTTTGTCCGGAGTGGCTTCACAGGCTCTTGAGTTAGAGAAAAACCAGATTCAGCAGCAATTAAATGGGGTATCGGATATTTTGGGTACAGCCCAAAATGATCTACGTGTCTTGCTCTTACATCTTCGTCCTACAGAATTGGAAGGAAAAAGTTTAGTAGAAGGTATGGAGATGATTTTTAGAGAATTGAAGGAAAAGAGTAACCTAACCGTTGTCTTCCATCATAATGAAGTGAGTATTCCAAAAGATATGGAAGAACATCTGTTTCGGATCGTCCAAGAAATTGTCAGCAATACCTTGAAACATGCTAGAGCTCAACAAATGGATGTCTTTTTGCATCAGGAGGGGAAACAACTTCATTTACGGATGGTAGATGATGGAATCGGATTTGAGCAGGAAAAATTGGAACGATTGAGTTATGGGTTGAAAAATATTCAAGAACGTGTAGAAGACATGGCGGGAACCATTAAAATAAGAACGAGTCCTCAAAAGGGAGTAGCTGTAGATATTCGTGTTCCCCTCCTTGTAAAAGATAAAAATGAAAAGGAAACTGTATGAAAGTATTATTAGTAGACGACCATGAAATGGTCCGGTTGGGATTAAAAAGCTTTTTGTCCATGCAAACCGATATTGAGCAAGTCTCAGAGGCACAAAATGGGCAAGAAGGCGTGGAGTTGGCGCTGAAAGAAAGACCAGACGTCATCATCATGGATATTGTGATGCCAGAGCTAAATGGAATCGATGCAACTCTAGCCATCCTAAAAGAGTGGCCGGAAGCTAAAATTGTCATTTTGACGTCTTATTTGGATAACGAAAAGATCTACCCGGTTTTAGATGCAGGTGCAAAAGGTTATATCTTAAAGACTTCGTCGGCAACTGAGATCCTACAGGCTGTAAGGAAGGTTGCAAAGGGAGAATTTGCGATCGAGACAGAAGTTAGTCAAAAAGTTGAGTCACGCAAGAACCATGCTGAATTGCATGATGATTTGACGGCTAGAGAACGAGATATTCTGTCTTTATTGACCAAAGGATATGAAAATCAACGCATAGCAGATGAACTCTTTATTTCTTTAAAAACGGTGAAAACCCACGTCTCCAATATTTTATCGAAACTAGAAGTTAGTGATCGGACACAAGCAGTCGTCTATGCCTTCCGACACCATCTGGTGAATCAGGAAGATTTTTAAGTTGAAACATGCTATAATAGAGCAAGGAAAATAGGGGGAGACAAGTGGACGCAAAATTACGTTATAAAGCAAAAAAAGTAAAAATCGTCTTTTTTGATATTGACGATACATTACGTGCAAAAGAAACTGGATTGATCCCAGAATCTGTAAAAGACGTCTTTCGTCAGTTGAAAGAAAAGGGAATTCGAACAGGGATTGCAACCGGTAGAGGGGTTTTTGGAGTTGTTCCTGAAATTATGGACTTAAAGCCGGATTTTCTAGTCACCTTAAACGGTGCCTATATTGAAGATACCAAAGGAACTGTGATCTACCAATCACCAATCAATGAAGCAATCGTTTCTTCTTTTGTGGATTGGGCCAAAGAATCCCAGATTGATTATGGGTTAGTGGCTAGTCATCAAGCTGCCCTGTCCAATCGTACACCTTTGATCAGTGATGCTATTGACATCATTTATCCCAACTTACCAGTAGATCCAGATCTGCATTTGAAAGAACCAATTTTCCAAATGTGGACCTTTGATGAAGATGATGGTGATTTAGAATTATCACCTTCCTTACAAGAGGAGTTACGTCTAGTTCCATGGCACCCACATTCATCTGATGTTGTTCGTTTTGATCGATCAAAGGCTTCTGGAGTCTCTCAACTTGTAAATCATTTGGGCTTGAAGCCAGAAAATGTTTTGGTATTTGGGGATGGCTTAAATGATCTTGAACTATTTGATTATGCTGGGATTAGTATCGCAATGGGAATATCTGCCCCAGAGTTACAAGAAAAAGCTGATTATATCACTAAGAATTTGGAAGAAGATGGCATATTCTATGCCTTAGAGGAGTTAAATATGGTTGAAAAAGAATTGACGTTACCGCAGTTGGAACTTGGTGTGGTTGAAGGTCCTATAGCTGTGATCAAAACCAATCACGGTGAGATGAAAATTCAATTGTTCCCAGATCAAGCGCCAAAAACAGTTGCAAATTTTGTGGCTCTTGCTAAGTCTGGCTATTATGATGGTGTCATTTTCCATCGGATTATTAAAGATTTCATGATCCAAGGGGGAGATCCTACTGGTACAGGTATGGGTGGTGAATCCATCTATGGTGAGAGCTTTGAAGACGAATTTTCAAAAGAATTGTACAATATTCGCGGAGCCCTTTCAATGGCAAATGCTGGACCAAACACAAATGGCAGCCAATTCTTTATTGTACAAAATCAACATCTCCCATATTCGAAAAAGGAATTGGTCCGCGGTGGCTGGCCTGAAAAAATTGCCGAAATCTATACGACAGAAGGAGGAACTCCTCATCTAGATCAACGCCATACCGTATTTGGACAATTGATGGATGAAGCTTCATTTGTGGTATTGGATGAGATTGCGGCTGTTGAGACAGGTATGATGGATAAGCCAGTAGAAGATGTCGTGATTCAAACCATCGAAATTGAGGACTAAAATGAAAATTGGAGATAAGTTAGAAGGAACCATCACAGGCATTCAACCTTATGGAGCCTTTGTTGAACTAGAGTCGGGTGTCACAGGCTTGATTCATATCTCAGAGATTCGAAGTGGCTATGTAAGTAATATTCATGATATTCTTTCGATTGGAGAGAAAGTCTTTGTCCAAGTCATTGATGTTGATGAATATTCTAAGAAAGCCAGTCTCTCTTTGAGAACCTTAGAAGAAACACCGCAACGAAGTATTCGACACCATCGTTTTTCAAATGACCGCAACAAAAGTGGTTTTGCTCCCTTAGCTCAACAGATGCCAACCTGGGTCAAAGAAGGAAAAGCATTCTTTAGCAAACAAGAAAAAAAATAAAAACTTCGATAGGTTGATGAAACCTATCGAAGTTTTTTGGTATAGTGAGTTATTCAAATTCGTAAAGGGTAGTGGAAAGGTAACGTTCCCCATTATCTGGTGCAAGGGCAAGAACTTTTTTACCGCTACCTAATTCTTTTGCGACTTCAATAGCAGCATAGATAGCAGCTGCGCTTGAGATACCGACTAAGAATCCTTCAGTTCCACCGATAGCGCGTGCAAGTTCGAAAGCTTCTTCTGAAGATACACGACGAACACCATCATATGCGTTAGTGTCTAAAGTGTTTGGAATAAAACCTGCTGAAATACCTTGGATTTTATGTGGTCCAGGTTTTTCGCCAGAAAGGACCGCAGATTCATTGGCTTCAACGGCATAGACTTTGACAGCAGGATTGTTCTTTTTCAAAGTATGAGAAATACCAGAAACAGTACCACCAGTACCAACACCTGCGACAAAAGCATCTAAACCATCTTTTCCAAAGGCATTAACGATTTCTTGTCCTGTTGTTCTCTCGTGTACCTCTGGGTTAGCAGGGTTTTCAAATTGAAGAGGAAGGAAGCCATTTCTTTCTGCAGCGATTGCTTCAGCTTTAGCGATGGCACCTTTCATTCCTTCACTTCCAGGAGTCAAAACGAGTTCAGCTCCATAGGCTTGGATGATTTTACGACGTTCCACACTCATGGTTTCAGGCATGACAATCACAACTTTATAGCCTTTAGCTGCACCAACCCATGATAAACCAATCCCAGTGTTTCCACTAGTTGCTTCGACAATGGTATCACCTGGTTTGATCAAGCCATCTGCTTCAGCTTTTTCAATCATGCTTAAAGCAATCCGGTCTTTAACCGATGATCCAGGGTTGAAGGCTTCGAGTTTTACATAGACATCTGCAGCTCCTTCAGGAACAAGACGGTTCAATTTGACAATCGGAGTGTTCCCAATCAATTCTGTAATATTTTCATAAATAGCCATAATATACCTCAGTTCTAGGTTTTCTTGATACTAACAAGTATAGTCTCTTGTGGGAAGAATGTAAAATATAGAAATTTTATGGGTGTGATAAAAAAAAACTATCGTTGCCGGTAGTTTCTTTGATTATTTTTCTACAGAAAGTAGGGGTACTTCAATCTCGCGAATTCCTTGATCTTCTATAAGGATTTTCCCATTATAAAATTCGACTAAAGCAGCTGTGATAGAACTGGTGTCTTCTTTGTCTACAAAAATAGTTGTCGCCACCCGATCTGTAAACATCGGATCTTGTTCTACCAATTTGTTGTCTTTTAAGAAATTAGCAAATTCTTGGTATTGGGAATAAGAAAGTGTGATCCCAAGAACAACTTGCTCCTTGATTTCTACAAGTCCAATCTCTCGAACTGCTTGAGCCACACTTCCAGCGTATGCACGAATCAGACCGCCAGCACCCAATTTAATGCCTCCAAAATAGCGGGTAACCACAACACAACTATTAGTGATGTGATGATTCTCTAAAACTCCCAACATCGGTACACCCGCTGTTCCACTAGGTTCGCCATCGTCACTGGTCCGTTTAATATCGCTATGTTCTCCAATGATGAAAGCAGAACAGTTATGTGTGGCCTTGTAGTGTTCCTTCTTGATCGCGTTGATAAAATCTCTAGCTTCCTCTTCAGAAGAGACGCGTTTAACATGACAAATGAATTTCGATTTTTTGATTTCTTCTTGAACAGTGCCGTTCTCTTTAAATGTAATATATTCCATATTCTTATTTTACAAAAAAAGAATGATTTTCTCCAATTTTTACGAATTGATAAGTATGAAGATAGAAGATGCTTATGGAAGGCTCTTAACAGAGAGCCAGATGACAGACGATTTAAAAGAAATGGCCCAAGAACTCCCAACCATAGAAAAACAAAATGGAAGGTACCAATGTTTTCGATGTGGCAGTATGATTGATCAAAAACTTTGGAAGTTGAGTGAAGAGGTCCTGTATTGTAGAGCTTGTATCCAATTGGGAAGGATCCAGAGTGATCAAAAACTTTATGCTATTGCACAGCAGGACTTTGAGGGACAAGAGGTGTTAAACTGGAAAGGAACCTTGACTTCCTATCAACAAGAGGTATCAGATGGTCTTATCAAAGCAGTTAAAGAAGGAAAAAATGCCTTGGTACATGCTGTGACAGGAGCTGGGAAAACGGAAATGATGTACCAGGTTGTAGCAACAGCGATCAAGAGTGGACAAGCAGTTTGTATTGCTACCCCAAGAATCGATGTCTGTATCGAACTGTACGGAAGGATGAAGGAAGATTTTTCCTGTTCTATATCGTTGCTTCATGGGGAATCGGACCCCTATTTTAGAACACCTTTGGTAATCGCAACCACTCACCAATTGTTAAAGTTTTATCAGGCCTTTGATCTCCTTATTATAGATGAGGTCGACGCTTTTCCCTTTGTAGATAATCCTATGTTATATAAAGCAGCTCAGAATGCGATAAAAAAAGAAGGGAACACCCTTTATTTAACAGCAACCTCTACAGATGAGTTAGATAAAAAGGTTAAGAAAAAAGAAATCATCCGTTATAGTCTTCCAAGACGTTTCCATGGGAACCCACTAGTGGTTCCAGAAATAAAATGGGTATCGAAAATGAGAGAAAAAATAGAAAAAGGAAGAATCCCCTACGAACTATTGAAACTAATCAAGAAGCAAAGACAGACTCACTACCCATTGTTATTCTTCGTATCGGAAATAGAGTTAGGGCAACAATTTAAAGAGAATATAAAAAACTACTTTCCGAAAGAAAAAGTAGGTTTTGTATCCTCTCAGACACAGGATCGCTTGAGAATTGTAGAAGAATTTAGAAATAAAGAAAAAACAATACTAGTCTCGACTACCATACTTGAAAGAGGAGTTACCTTTCCGCTTGTAGATGTTTTTGTTTTAGAAAGCAACCATCGCTTGTTTACGAAAAGTGCCCTTGTACAAATCTCAGGAAGAGTTGGACGTAGCAAAGAAAGACCAACAGGCCAATTGCTCTTTCTATCAGATGGAATAACAAAAGAAATGAAAAAAGCAATCAAGGAAATAAAACAAATGAATCAGGAGGCTGGATTTTGAAAGAATGTCTGCTTTGTAATAAAGAGTTAAAAACTAGTGAACATTTCACAGATCTTATTTTTATAAATCAACAAGAAAAATGGATTTGTAAAGAATGCAAAGAAAACTTCGAACAAATTGGCGAAATTCATTGTCCTAGGTGCTTTAAAGATAAGGAGGAGAAAGTATGTAAAGATTGTGAGTACTGGGAAGACAAAGGAAATACTGTTCAACATGAAGCTTTATATAGATATAATGGAGCAATGAAAGACTATTTCAAACGATATAAATTTGAAGGAGATCGTTTGTTAGGAATGGTATTTGCAAGTGACATCAAAAAAGCGTTGAAAAAGTATAAAAACTATACAATAATACCAACTCCAATTAGCCATGAAAAAAAGCAGGAGAGAGGATTCAATCAAGTCTCGACTATACTAGATTTTGCAGAAATAAAGTACAGCACTCTATTTCATAAAGAAGACAGCTTGGCCCAATCAAAAAAAACAAGAGAAGAAAGATTAAAAACCTCTCAACATTTTCAATTAAATGAAGAAGTTCCAGAAAAGAAAAAGTATCTTATATTCGATGATATATACACAACTGGCAAAACAATCGAATTAATGAAGCGCCTGTTAATTGAAAAAGGTGTGAAAGAAATAAAGACATTTTCAATCGCAAGATAAAAAAAGATTTGCAAAAAAAATATGAAAGCGTTATAATATACATATAAATAAAAACATAATGTTTAGAAAGTAGGTACTAATATGATTAAATATAGTATCCGTGGTGAAAACCTAGAAGTAACAGAAGCCATTCGCGACTATGTCGTTTCTAAACTCGAAAAGATTGAAAAATATTTTCAGGCAGATCAAGAGCTAGACGCTCGTGTAAACTTAAAAGTTTACCGTGAAAAGACCGCAAAAGTAGAAGTAACCATTCCACTTGGATCTATTACACTTCGTGCAGAAGATGTGTCTCAGGATATGTACGGTTCAATTGATCTGGTTGTAGATAAAATTGAACGTCAAATTCGTAAGAATAAAACAAAAATCGAAAAGAAAAATCGTATTAAGTCTGGTGCAGGTAAGTTATTTACCGATGCAGTTGTAGAAGAAGCAACAACCACAGAAAAAGTTGTTCGCTCAAAAACAATTGATCTAGAACCAATGGATTTAGATGAAGCTATTCTTCAAATGGATCTATTAGCACACGACTTCTTCATTTATCGTGATGTGGAAGACAACACAACTAATGTTATCTACCGTAGAGAAGATGGAGATATTGGTCTATTGGAAGTAAAAGAATAGAGATTAAAAACATCAATTAAATTATAGAAGGATCAGGAGCAATTTTGCTCCTGATTTTTTAGATAACCCAAAGAAGTAAGAATATTTTTTAAGAAAATAAAATTTTTTGAAAAAAAGTGTTGACAGTTAAGTGAGGTCATGATATACTAATATAGTTGTCGCGCGAGAGCGACAAAGACCTTTGAAAACTGAACAAGACGAACCAATGTGCAGGGCGCTATAACTAA
>NZ_JAPVYQ010000010.1:0-86397 GCF_041431935.1 Streptococcus sp. 27098_8_99
CAAAAATAATTGAGAGGCTAGGACTTTTGTCCTAGCCTCTTTACTCTTATTTCTTAATAAAGATCTAAATAGTTGTCTACTTCCCATTGAGATACGAAGGTCGCATAGCTTGCCCATTCGATTCGTTTGGCTTCAAGGAAGCTGGTGTAGATATGTTCACCCAAGGCAGCTTTCACCACTTCGTCTTCTGTCAAGGCTTTCAAGGCATTGTGAAGGGTAGAAGGGAGATCTGTGATTCCAGCTGCTCTACGTTCTTCCGGTGTCATCACATAGATATTTTCTTCGATCGGAGCAGGTGCTTCGATTTTATTTTCAATTCCGTGAAGGCCGACTTCAAGCAAGACTGCCAAGGCTACATAAGGATTGGCCATTGGATCTACGGAACGCAATTCCAAACGAGTTCCCATACCACGTGATGCTGGCACACGTACCAATGGGGAACGGTTGCGACCTGCCCAAGCGATATAAACAGGTGCTTCATATCCAGGAACCAAACGTTTATAAGAGTTGACGGTTGGGTTGGTCACCGCTGTAAAGTTGTAGGCATGCTTGATCAAACCACCCAAGAAGTGATAAGCAGTTTCTGACAATTGCATTCCACGTGGATCTTCTGGATCAAAGAAAGCATTGTTGCCATCTTGGTCAAAGAGAGACATATTACAGTGCATACCTGATCCGGCAATTCCAAATTTTGGTTTGGCCATAAAGGTTGCATACAAGCCGTGTTTACGAGCGATAGTCTTCACAACGAGTTTAAAGATTTGGATCTTGTCACAAGCGCGGAGAACTTCGTCATACTTAAAGTCGATTTCATGCTGACCAACGGCTACTTCGTGGTGACTAGCTTCTACTTCAAAGCCCATCTTGGTCAAGACATTTACGATTTCACGACGAGTGTTATCTGCAAGGTCTGTTGGAGCCAAGTCAAAATAGCCACCTTTGTCGTTTACTTCAAGAGTTGGATCTCCATTTTCGTCCAACTTGAAGAGGAAGAATTCCGGTTCTGGACCAAGGTTAAAGGATTTGAATCCAAGTTCTTCCATATGACGAAGAGCACGTTTCAAGTTGCCACGTGGGTCTCCTGCAAATGGTTCCCCTTCTGTCGTATAGACATCACAGATCAAGCCAGCTACGCTACCATTTTCATCTCCCCAAGGGAAGACTGTCCATGTATCCAAATCTGGGTAAAGATACATATCTGACTCGTTGATACGGACAAATCCTTCGATAGAAGAACCATCAAACATGGCTTTGTTTGAAAGAACCTTGTCCAGTTGCTCATCGGTAGCTGGAATTTCGACATTCTTCATGGTTCCCAAAATATCAGAGAACATCAAGCGAATAAAAGTAACATTTTTTTCTTTTACTTCACGGCGAATATCTGCAGCAGTAATTGACATTTTTGTCTCCTTAAAATAGATTACAAGCTTATGAAATGATCAACGAAATTGACCATATGGCGATGGGGAAGATGTGAAGCGACTTTGCTGAAGAATGTCACGATGAAGAGCCTTACGGATCTCTTCTTGACTGACAACCTTGGTTTGCTCTTGCTCTTTTTCCGCATATTTCTTCTTAATATCCGCAATATTGAAGCCATCTGAGATATAATCTTTGATCTCAAGTAGGCGGTCCATATCGTCCAACGAATACATGCGGCGATTGCCTTCTGTCCGATCGGGAGAAATCAATCCCTGATCTTCATAATAACGAATCTGGCGAGCTGTCAAGTCGGTCAGCTTCATAACACTGCCAATCGGAAAGACTGCTAGCGAGCGTCGTAATTCCTTTTCCTTCATACCATTCCTCTTTCTATTCTATTATATCGAAAAAAAAATCTATGTCAAGATTAAATGTTATATAATCTTACATAGGTTTTTTGTGTTTCTTGAGAAAATCGCGAATGCGATCCACATCCGAATTGACCAAAATCGCAACGAAAACGCCAATAAAGGTCTCAAATATTCGGGCAAAAACATACAAGAAGGTTTCTCCGTTAGGAATCGAGAGGGTAATGATCAGCATTGCCGAAACTCCTCCGATAATTCCTGCTTTATTATTCATAGCGACATTTGTCATAATGGTTAACATGGTCGCAATAGGTACAAAAATAAGAGTCACCCAATACGCCCCATGAAAGAGCGTTTTTAAAAGGAAGAACAATACGGCATAAAAACCTCCGATACTGTTGCCCATGACACGCGAAGCCCCGAAGTGGACACTCTTATCAAAGTCTTCCCTCAAACTAAAAACAGCTGTCAAGGTCCCAATCTGAAGGCCTCGCCAGCCAAATATTCCAAAAATAAGTAGTACAATAAAAACGGCAATCCCTGTTTTAAAGGTTCTCATCCCCAAACGGAATTTGGACCAATCAAATTTGTGTCGTTTAAAGTAATCCATGGTCACCTATCTTTCTATTTCTATTATTCTACCATATTTTCAGAAAGGAGAGAACAGATATCAATAGAAAGAAAAAAGAGAGTGGGACAGAAATCGGTAATTCGTTAGAATTCGATTTCGTCGTCCCACCTCCGCACAGTTGAGTAGGGCTGTAAAAGCTGATGAAATCAGTGTAGTAGAGCCCACTCAACCACTGCGTCTTGCTTGACAATCCAAAAATAATTGAGAGGCTAGAACTTTTGTCCCAGCCTCTTTCATTCTATTTAGATTATTTGTCTGTAAGAGCAGCCAATCCTGGAAGTTCTTTACCTTCAAGGAGTTCCATAGAAGCACCACCACCAGTAGAGATCCATGAGAATTTGTCTGCACGGCCAAGGTTGATCGCAGCAGCAGCTGAGTCACCACCACCGATGATTGATTTAACGCCTGGTTGTTTCACGATAGCGTCCATCACACCGATTGTACCAGCTTGGAAGTCAGGGTTTTCAAATACACCCATAGGTCCGTTCCATACAACTGTTTTCGCACCAGTCAATTCTTGGTCGAATTTAGCGATTGATTTAGGACCGATATCAAGACCAAGGAATCCTGGATCTACTGCTTCACCTTCAGTGTCTTTCACTTCAGTGTAGTCAGCAAATGCGTTTGCTTCTTTTGAGTCAACTGGCAAGATCAATTTACCGTTTGATTTTTCAAGAAGAGCTTTCGCAACATCCAATTTGTCTTCTTCTACAAGTGAGTTACCGATTTCGATACCTTGTGCTTTGTAGAATGTGTAAGTCATCCCACCACCGATAAGAACTTTATCAGCTTTTTCAAGCAAGTTTTCGATAACACCGATCTTGTCAGATACTTTAGATCCACCAAGGATAGCTACGAATGGACGTTCTGGAGCTTCAACTGCTTCTTTGATGTAAGCAATTTCGTTTTCAAGAAGGAATCCAGCAACAGCTTTCTCAACGTTTGCAGAGATACCAACGTTAGATGCGTGTGCACGGTGAGCAGTACCAAATGCATCGTTTACGAAGATACCATCTCCAAGTGATGCCCAGTATTTACCAAGTTCAGGATCGTTTTTAGATTCTTTCTTGCCGTCAACATCTTCGAAACGAGTGTTTTCAACCAAGAGAACTTGTCCATCTTCAAGAGCGTTAACAGCTGCTTCCAATTCAGCACCACGTGTAACACCTGGGATAAATTTCACTTCTTGACCCAATTTAGCAGCCAAGTCAGCAACTACAGGAGCAAGTGATTTACCTTCTTTATCTGCTTCCTCTTTTACACGTCCAAGGTGAGAGAAGAGGATTGCACGTCCACCTTGTTCAAGGATGTACTTGATAGTTGGAAGAGCTGCAGTGATACGGTTATCGTTAGTGATCACGCCATCTTTTACAGGAACGTTGAAGTCAACACGAACGAGAACTTTTTTCCCTTTCAAGTCAACGTCTTTAACAGTCAATTTTGCCATTAGATATGACTCCTTCTTTTTTTAATACATGATAATTATATCACAAAAGCTGTAAAAGAGGTAGAAAAATTCGATGATTTCACCTCTAATTGAGCTGGATTCCCTATACTTTGGATGATTTGTATCTCCATAAGTACAAAAAAAGAGGAGGTTTCCCTCCTCTCATCATACGCATGAATTATTTAGCAATTTTTGCGAAGTATTCAAGAGTACGAACAAGTTGTGAAGTGTAAGACATTTCATTGTCATACCATGAAACAACTTTAACCAATTGTTTACCGTCAACGTCAAGAACTTTAGTTTGAGTTGCGTCAAACAATGAACCGAATGACATACCTACGATATCAGAAGATACGATTGGATCTTCAGTGTATCCGTATGATTCGTTAGAAGCTGCTTTCATAGCTGCGTTTACTTCATCAACAGTAACGTTCTTATCAAGAACTGCTACCAATTCAGTTACTGAACCAGTTGGAACAGGAACACGTTGAGCAGCTCCGTCCAATTTACCGTTCAATTCAGGGATAACCAAACCGATTGCTTTAGCAGCACCAGTTGAGTTAGGAACGATGTTAGCTGCAGCAGCACGAGCACGGCGAAGGTCACCTTTACGGTGTGGTCCGTCAAGAACCATTTGGTCACCAGTGTAACCGTGGATAGTAGTCATCAAACCTTCAACGATACCGAAGTTGTCATGAAGAGCTTTAGCCATTGGAGCCAAACAGTTTGTAGTACATGAAGCACCTGAGATAACTGTTTCAGTACCATCAAGAATATCGTGGTTAGTGTTAAATACGACTGTTTTAACATCTGATCCACCAGGAGCAGTGATAACAACTTTCTTAGCACCACCAGCATGCAAGTGTTTTTCAGCAGCTGCTTTAGTAGCAAAGAAACCAGTTGCTTCAAGAACGATTTCTACACCGTCGTTAGCCCAGTCGATTTGTTCTGGATCGCGTTCAGCAGAAACTTTAACGAATTTACCGTTAACTTCGAATCCACCTTCTTTAACTTCCACAGTACCGTCGAAACGACCTTGAGTTGTATCGTATTTCAACAAGTGTGCAAGCATAACTGGATCTGTAAGGTCGTTGATGCGAGTAACTTCAACACCTTCTACGTTTTGGATACGACGGAAAGCAAGACGACCGATACGACCGAAACCGTTAATACCAACTTTAACTACCATTCGTGATTTCCTCCTTATGAAAATCAAAAAATTTTTTTGTGAAAAGAGTAACTTGACACAGCGCCAAACATCTTTTAACAGTCTCTATTATATACTTTATTGCATTAAAAAGCAACTATTTCCCAACGAAAAGCAAGATTTATCCTAGTTCGAGACCTTTTTTATTAAAGTTTTTCACAAAGTCTTGATCCATGGAATTAACGTTTTCTTTACTACCATTTAACCTCTAGCCTTCCCAGACAAACAAAAACCCTTCCCTAAACGGGAAGAGTTTTCTAGCTCCGGTAAATTAAGCTTCACCTTTAGCTTTTTTAATGATTTCTTCTTGTACTGATTTTGGTACATCTTCGTAGTGGTCAAATACCATCATGAAAGTACCACGTCCTTGAGTTGCAGAACGAAGAACAGTAGCGTAACCGAACATTTCAGCAAGTGGCACATAAGCACGAACGATTTGGCTTGCACCGTGTGCTTCCATACCATCTACACGTCCACGACGAGCAGTTACGTGACCCATAACATCCCCAAGGTTTTCTTCAGGAACTGTGATGGTTACAAGCATCATTGGTTCAAGGATAGCTGGTTGTGCAGTCTTAGCAGCTTCTTTAAGTGCAAGAGATGCAGCGATCTTGAAGGCAGTTTCAGATGAGTCGACATCGTGGTATGAACCATCGTAAAGCTTAGCTTTCACGTCAACCATTGGGTAACCAGCAAGAACACCGTTCGCCATAGATTCTTGAAGTCCTTTTTCTACTGCAGGGATGAATTCACGTGGAACCACACCACCGACGATAGCATTTTCGAACTCGAATCCTTTACCTTCTTCGTTTGGAGTAAATTCGATCCAAACATCACCAAACTGACCTTTACCACCAGATTGACGTTTGAAGAATCCACGTGCTTGTGTAGAAGCGCGGAATGTTTCACGGTAAGATACTTGAGGAGCACCAACGTTAGCTTCAACCTTGAATTCACGTTTCATACGGTCAACAAGGACATCCAAGTGCAACTCACCCATACCAGAGATAACTGTTTCACCAGTTTCAGGGTTTGTTTCAACGCGGAAGGTTGGATCTTCTTCAGCCAATTTTTGAAGGGCGATACCCATCTTGTCTTGGTCTGCTTTAGATTTAGGTTCAACCATCAATTGGATAACTGGTTCTGGAACTTCGATTGATTCAAGGATGATTTTTGCTTTTTCATCTGTCAATGAGTCACCGGTTGTAGTATCTTTCAAACCAACGGCAGCAGCGATATCTCCAGAGTAAACTGTTTCGATTTCTTTACGAGTGTTGGCGTGCATTTGAAGGATACGTCCGATACGTTCACGTTTACCTTTAGAAGTGTTCAATACGTATGAACCTGAGTTCAAGACACCTGAGTAAACACGGAAGAATGTCAAACGACCTACGAATGGGTCAGTCATGATCTTGAAGGCAAGAGCTGCAAATGGCTCTTCATCAGATGCTGGACGTTCTTCTTCTTCATCTGTATCTGGGTTTACACCCTTGATTGCAGGGATATCAAGTGGGCTTGGAAGGTAGTCAAGAACTGCATCCAACATCAATTGAACCCCTTTGTTCTTGAAGGCAGAACCACAAAGTACTGGGTAGAATTCAACGTTGATTGTAGCTTTACGGATACCAGCTTTCAATTCTTCGTTTGTGATTTCTTCCCCTTCAAGGTATTTCATCATCAAGTCTTCATCAGTTTCAGCAACTGCTTCAACCAATTTTTCACGGTATTCTTGAGCTTGTTCAAGGTATTCAGCTGGAATATCTTCTTCAAGGATATCTGTACCAAGGTCGTTGGTATAGATTTCAGCTTTCATCTTGATCAAGTCAATGATTCCGCGGAAGTCATCTTCAGCACCGATTGGCAATTGAATTGGGTGAGCGTTTGCTTGAAGACGGTCATGAAGTGTGCTCACTGAGTAAAGGAAGTCAGCACCGATTTTATCCATCTTGTTTGCGAATACGATACGTGGAACTCCGTATTCAGTTGCTTGACGCCAAACTGTTTCAGTTTGAGGTTCAACACCTGATTGTGAGTCAAGAACGGTTACAGCACCGTCCAAAACGCGGAGTGAACGTTGAACTTCGATAGTGAAGTCCACGTGTCCTGGTGTGTCGATGATGTTTACACGAGTGTCTTTCCATTGAGCTGTTGTAGCGGCAGATGTAATAGTGATACCACGTTCTTGCTCTTGCTCCATCCAGTCCATTTGTGACGCACCTTCGTGAGTTTCACCGATTTTGTGAATCTTACCAGTGTAGTAAAGGATACGCTCAGTTGTAGTTGTTTTACCAGCATCGACGTGAGCCATGATACCGATATTACGAGTTTTTTCAAGTGAAAATTCGCGTGCCATGAGGTTTGTTTCTCCTATATTTTTTATTTCTATATTCTATTATAACATGATTTAATAAAAACGGATAGGCAGGACCTACCCGTTCTCATTGTTTTCATGATTTGTTGGTTTCAACTCATTGGTGAGTTGAACTCGGGCTAAAAGCTCAAGTTAGCCGATTTGAGCCGGAACGGGATGCTGTGTGAAAAAGATAAACTTCCTTGTATTCATCGAATACTGCGTCAGTTTCCTATTTTCACTTTGCATCCTTGCCGTTCCTAGCATCATGATCTTACCAACGGAAGTGTGCGAATGCACGGTTAGCTTCAGCCATACGGTGAGTATCTTCACGTTTCTTAACAGCTGCACCAGTGTTGTTCGCTGCATCCAAGATTTCTTTTGCAAGACGATCAACCATTGTGTGTTCACCACGTTGACGAGCGATTGTTACCAACCAACGAAGTCCAAGGGTTGTACGACGTTCTGGACGAACTTCAACTGGGACTTGGTAGTTAGAACCACCGACACGGCGAGCACGTACTTCAAGTACAGGCATGATGTTTTCCATAGCTGTTTCAAATACTTCAAGAGCATCGTTTCCAGTAGCTTCTTTAATTTGTTCGAAAGCTCCGTAAACGATTGAAGCAGCTGTACCACGTTTACCATCAAGCATAACGCGGTTGATAAGACGAGTAACTAATTGTGAATTGTAAAGCGGATCTGGCAATACATCGCGTTTAGGCGCACGGTTTTTACGACTCATTTCTCTTTATCCCCTTTCCTTATGCTTTTGGACGTTTAGTGCCGTATTTAGAACGGCCTTGTTTACGATCGTTTACACCTGCAGTATCAAGTGCTCCACGGACGATATGGTAACGTACCCCTGGAAGGTCTTTTACACGTCCACCACGAAGAAGAACCACGCTGTGTTCTTGCAAGTTGTGTCCGATACCTGGGATATAAGCAGTAACTTCGATCAAGTTGCTCAAACGTACACGAGCGAATTTACGAAGGGCTGAGTTAGGTTTCTTAGGTGTCATTGTTCCAACACGAGTTGCAACACCACGTTTTTGTGGTGAAGAAACGTTTGTTTGAACTTTTTTATGACTGTTGTAACCAACGTTCAAAGCTGGTGATTTAGATTTTTCTACTTTTGATTTACGCGGTTTGCGAACCAATTGGTTAATTGTAGGCATCTACATTCTCCTGTGAATTTTTTTATTTTTGGTGATGATACACTTGGTGACAGCTACCATCTGTGTGTACTTTTGCAACATTTGTCAGCACGTCCCTGTACACTCTTGAGAGACCAAAAGTAAAAAGTACCGTCTATTATTATAACATGACGGCACTTTGATTGCAAGATGTTTTTTTATTTTTTAAAGAAGTCTAAAAAGTTCATTATTGCCCAGCTTGAGCAGGTTCTTCTGCCCCTGTATCTGCAGCCGGTGCATACTGTTGTTGCTGTTGTGGTTGCACTGTCGCATTGGCTCCAGCTACCCCAGCATTCGCATTAGCGTCTGTTTGAGTCTGCTGCGTTGTCGCAGTATCACTCTCATAGGTTAGTCCATAATAGTTAGCAATGTATTGAATACGAGCTTCAAGCGATTCCTTTTGAGTTGCATCTTTTACTTTCTTCACAGCAGCTTGGGCAGAGTTCACAGAATCTTGACTCGGAGTCGTTTCCATTTGAACGACTGCTTTTTCAGCAGCTTCTGTATTTTTCTTTTCTTCCTTCTTTTCTTTTTCTTCCTTTGTTTCCTTTTTCACTGGAAGGGAACCTGTTTTTTTAGCAGGTTGAATTTCTGTCGTTACCTGGGCAGCTGTATTCTTTTTAACGGTATACAAACCAGCTACCAAAATAAAGGATAGAGACAGAACTGTCACCAAGCGAATCCACAAAGGACTATTATCAAATCGATCTAAAATTCTTTTCACTTTTTGATCCTCCTTTGTTGCTCTTAATCAAAGATATTCCCAACTTCGACACTCAATTTATTTTCTTTTACATCGATGTTGGTCACGCGCAATAAGGATTTGTGTTCAAAGAATTCACGGTCGGTTGCAGCATTATCCGCAAAGACAGCTACCCCTGCTAATTCAGAATCAAATTCAGACAAGAGGCTGACCATCCCGTTAATCGTTCCGCCACCTTTAAGGAAGTCATCGACAATCAAGACCCGGCTTCCTGCTTTTAGGCTCCGTTTTGAAAGGAACATTTTCTCAATGCGATCCCCACTTGAGCCTGAAACATAGTTGACACTAACGGTTGACCCTTCTGTGATTTTCAAATCACGACGGACAATAACAAAAGGAACATTCAAGACATTGGCTACTGCATTGGCTAGAGGAACTCCCTTGGTCGCTACGGTCATGACAGCATCAATCTTCTTATCCCGGAAAGCTTTGGCAATGATGCGGCCGATGCGATTCAAAATCTTTGGATTGCTCAACAGATCAGACAGGTAAATGTAGCCACCAGGAAGGATACGATCACTTTCAGACAGCTGCTTGCAAAGATCCTCGACGATTTCTTTGGATTCTTGATCTGAGATAGACGGTGTAAAGATAACACCTCCACCAGCTCCTGTAATGGTCTCAATATTTCCGATTTCCATCTCTTCAAACGCACGCTTAATGATCACGATATCTTCTGAGATGGAAGACTTGGCAGACTCATACTTTTCCGCAAACGTATTGAGGCTCGTCAATTCATAGGGATGGTTGATCAAGTAATTAGAAATCACGACCATCCGTTCACTTCTTCTTAATTTCATTTTCTCACCATGTAGTTTTTTCTATCATTATACCATAAGAAGCGAAAAAAACGAACATTCTGATTTACAGAAGGCCGTTTTTTCCTGATTATTTTATTTTTGGCAGAATCATTCCCGTATTTATCTCTGTTTTTACTAGTCGAGATTCGGTTTATAGAAGGAACGATTTTCCATAGCAAAGATTTTATTGGTCATTTCGCCAGGACCAATTAAGCCAAGTGCCGTTGTCATCATCATCATTTCTGCATCCAAATTATCGATCATATGAATAATCTCTGCTTCCATGATCTTTGGACGAACAGGACTACCGTATTCGAGCAAGCCATGGTGACTCAAGATCACATGGCGAAGAACGATGACATCTTCTTTTTGGTCATCAATCTTCAAGTCTTGCAAGACCTTGGTGATTTCTTCATCGATGAGTGCAATGTGGCCGATGAGGTTGCCTCGAACAGTGTATTCTGTATTTTCAGGCCCCGTCAACTCGATCACTTTGGCCAAATCGTGTAACATAATCCCTGCAAAGAGCAAGCTCTTATTCAACTGAGGATAGATATCACCGATACTATCTGCCAAGCGGACCATGGTCGCCGTATGATAAGCAAGGCCTGCTTCAAAGGCATGGTGGTTGGTCTTAGCAGCTGGATAGCTATAAAACTCTTTCTCATATTTCCCATAGAGGGCCCGGACAATCCGTTGCCAGACTGGATTTTCAATTTTGAAAATCATGTTTGACAGGTATTCATGCAATTCCTTGGGATCTACTGGTGGTTTTTCCTTAAAGTCTGCTGGATTGTTGGGCTCTCCTGCTTGGGGCAAGCGCATGTTTAATTGGTTGACTTGCGGAGTATTATTGTAAACTTCTCGACGTCCAGACATATGGACCACGCGTCCAGCCATAAAACTCTCTACATTGTGAGGTTGGGCATCCCATAGTTTACCTTCGATTGTACCGGTCTCATCCTGGAAGACAAAGGCGAGGTAGTTTTTCCCGGCCCGCGTTTGACGCACTTCTGCTGACTTGATCAAATAGAATCCTTCGAACAATTCATCTTTTTTCATTTGGTTAATTTTGACCATCATCTTCTCCATCTTCTATATATACATCTAGTTCCAGCAGGTCCTCATCGCTTTCGATTTGGCGGAGTGTCCGCTCGATGGCACTGGTCCGTCTGGTGAGCAAATCATCAATATTATTGGAAGCATTCTTTAAATGGCGCTGGGTCTTGGCCAGAATCCCTCCAAACTTATGGAATTCTGATTTGACCGATCCCAACACCTTGCTAATGTCATCTGCACTCTTTTGGATGTTGAGCGTTTTAAAGCCAACAGACAAGGAGTTCAAGAGGGCTGATAGTGTGCTTGGACCAGCCACTAAAATTTGTTCGTCCCGACGCAAGCGATCGAAGAATTCTGGATTGCGAACCACTTCGGAATAGAGGCCTTCAGTTGGCAAAAAGAGAATTCCGAAATTCGTTGTCGCTGGTGGAAAGAGGTATTTTTGTTGGATATCCTTAGCAAAACGCTTGATACTAGCAAGAAGGGCCTTGCGGTAACGCTCGATCTCCTCTTTCTCTCCCGATTCATAAGCTTCTTCCAGACGATAGTAATCTTCCAGTGGGAATTTAGAGTCAATCGGAAGATAGACTGGTTCTTCTCCTTGTCCAGGAAGCTTAATGGCATATTCCACGCGCTCACTGGATTGAGGAACGGTGACAAACTCCCGCTCATACTGGGCTGGGGTCAAGATATCTTCAATAATTTGGCCCAGCTGCAATTCGCCCATAATCCCACGCGTCTTGGTATTGGAGAGAACTTTATTAAGAGTTCCGACATCCCGCGCCACTGTCTGCATTTCTCCCAGCCCTTTGTTGACCGACTCCAATTGTTTTGAAACCGTCTCAAAGGAGGTCTGCAAGCGGTGCTGCAAGGTTTTCTCCAATTTTTCTTCTACCGTTTGGCGCATCTGTTCTAGCCGCACTTCATTGGACTCTTGGATCTGGCGCATGCGCTCATCTGTTTTGTCCCGATTTTTAGTAAAGTGCTCATTCATCTCAGCGCGCAGAGCCGTCGTCTGCTGGTGGATCTCCACTCGCATCTCGGTTAAGCGATCTGTCAGGGCGATCTCTAACTGCTGATTGGCAATCTGGCTTGCTTGCCTTTCTTTTTCAAAACGATAGTCCAACTGGTCTGTCAAATGATCCTCATGGTCTTCCAGCATCTCTCGTAAAGCCGGTCTGGTGTCATCTGACCGTTGCAAGAGATAGATGAGGAGGCCCAGATTGAGCAGGCCAATCAGAAGCAGAATGATATTCATATTAACCTCTGTCTTTACTATAAACAATGACAAGATAGCCACGATCAAGACTCACTTGAATCAGTTGATCCAAAAATTCATTGGAGCCATACATGGCCTTCAAAAAATAATTCTCCTGATGGAGCGGATACTTGGCTCCTGTGATCTCTAAGCGACCTTGTCCGACAGGCATAAAACCAACATAGGACATGGCTGGATCTGGCTGAATCTCATGGCAGCCGGCTGATCTGTAGATCAAGCGATTTTGACCGTCGACTAATTGGATTTGCTCCATGTAGGGAGCTAGGTCTGGATCGGTCGGCAAAAAGATATTGGACAAGAAGTGATCCAAACGACCGCCAAAGGCACCATAAACGGTGACACCAGCCTCTGGATAGGCCTCAAAGGCCGCTTTTAAGGCCAATTCCAAATCCGTATCGTTCTTTTCAGGGATGGATTGAATAACCTGCTTGGCTTGGGTTTGGATCTGGCGCAAATCGGTCTCAGAGACAGAATCGAAATCCCCCACAGCTATATCTAAAGGCAAGCCTTGTGCCAGCAACTTCAAACAGCCTCCGTCGACACCTACGTATAGATCTTGATCTTTTGGTAGTAGAGAAGAATCTCCACCTGCTAATACTCCTATATTAACCATTGATGGCATCTCGGAGCGTTTGAACGCGCTCATTGACATCTCCATTAAAGACATAAGAGCCTGCTACAAAGACATTGGCCCCCGCTTCTTTTGCTTGGGAAATACTTTGGCCATCAATTCCGCCATCGACTTCGATATCAAAGTCTAAGCCTTTCTCTTCACGAAGAGCCGCTAATTCGCGCACCTTGTCCATTGTTTCTGGAAGAAAGGCTTGGCCACCAAATCCTGGATTAACGGTCATGACCAAGACTTGATCCACCAAGTTCAAGACGTGTTTGATACTGACTACAGGAGTTCCTGGATTAATTACAACACTAGCTTTCACACCGGCTTGACGAATTTTTTGAAGAGCTCCATGGATATGAGGAGTCGCTTCCACATGAATGCTGATGATATCCGCACCTGCACGGGCAAATTCTTCAATGTGGTGTTCGGGATTGGTCACCATCAAGTGGCAATCAAAGACCAACTTGCTATGCGGACGCATACTCTCTACGACTCCAGCTCCAAAGCTGATATTTGGCACAAAATGGCCATCCATGACATCGATATGAGCATAGTCAGCTCCAGCTGCTTCTAAGCGTTTCAACTCACTTTCAAAATTGGCATAATCTGCACTCAAAATTGAGGGTGCTATTTTCATTGTTTTCATTCTTCTATTGTCTCCTATTTTGGCATTTTTTTCGAAACTTTTTTATAGGTTTCGCGACGGTTTTCGATCTCACTTAGAAATTGCAAGTAATCCTCATATCGGAAAGGCGCAATTTCCTCTCTTTCAACGGCTGGTTTCACCGCACAAGCGGGCTCATGCGTGTGGGTACAGGTACGAAATTTACAAGAGTGGCTCACATCGGCGATCTCTGGAAAGGCTTGATTTAAGTCTTCACTGGTCGTCACTTCATAATCGAGGGACGAGAAGCCTGGCGTATCTGCGATCTTTCCTCCATTTAAATGGTAAAAGCTGACAGCTCGGGTCGTGTGTCGACCGCGCCCCAGACTATCTGAAATCTCACCCGTTTCAAGCTCCAGATCCGGAGCAATCTTATTGAGCAAGGTCGATTTTCCTACACCGGTCTGTCCCATAAAGACCGTGGTTTGATTGGTCAAAAGGGGCAAGAGTTCCTCAATCGACAAGACAAAATCATAGCCAATAGCCTGATAGATTCCTTGGTAGTAGTGGATGTCTTCCATATCTTCTAACAAGTCCAGTTTTGAAATATAGACAATGGGATGAATCCCCTTATGCTCCAAAAGAACCAGAAAACGGTCTAAAAGATTGGCATTGAAATCCGGCTCCTTAGCTGACATAATCACTACTGCCTGATCAATATTGACAATCGGAGGACGCACGAGGCTATTTTTTCGAGGCGCAATGCTCAAAATGTAGCCTTCTGAATTCTCTTCAGCAGAGAATTCTACCTGATCCCCCACATAAGGAGTCTGTCCTTTTTTTCTAAAATTTCCACGAGCCCGTGTCTGGTAAATATGGCCGTCTGACTCCACATAGTAGAAGCCAGCCAAGGCCTTGACGATGGTTCCTTGCAAATCGCACTCCTTTGAGATTAATACTATCTATTATACCAAAAAATGAGAAATTAGGCTGGATTGCTCAATAAGAAAAAACGAAAAGTGAACCTCTCCGGACGCTTTTAGAAACGAATAGGTTCGTTTTTTAAATGGATAGAAACAGAAGACGGAGTATCTGTTATGACTTGTCTTTTAGCAGAATTCGGGAAAGGGCACCTTCCTTTTTTTCCTTGGCATTTTTCCTAAAAAGTGTATAATAGAACTATGCGGAGGTGGTGGAATGGCAGACACGCATGCTTCAGGCGCATGTGCCCCTTCGGGCGTGAGGGTTCAAATCCCTTTCTCCGCATCTTGGAAAGGTGGCCCAGCTCGGTACGGCACCGGACTCGAAATCCGGCAAGTGGATTTTCTTCACGCGCGGGTTCAAATCCCGTCCTTTCCTTACGATACAAATAAGCCATAGGTTATAACCTATGGCTTTTCTGTTATTTTATTCCTGCTTCTAAAAGGCCATCTGCTAGGCGAGCGAAGTCTTCTAGGCTAAGAGCTTCTCCTCGTACAGAAGGTTGCAGGCCTGCAGCTTGGATTCCTGCTTCCAGTTTGGCTTTGATTTCTTCGGTCTTGCCAAAGCGACTGGTCAAGTTGTTCCAAAGTGTCTTCCGCCGATAGACAAAGCTAGCCTTGCTGACAGAGAAGAAGAAATCTTCATCCTTGACTGCTACTTCTGGTTCTTCGCGACGGACCATCTTCAAAATGGCAGAGTCGACGTTTGGTGCTGGCACAAAGACGGTGCGAGGCACGATAAAGGCTACCTTGGCAGTCATATAGTATTGGACTGCAATGGATAAAGAACCATAAGCCTTGGTGTTGGGCTCAGCCGAGATGCGGTCTGCCACCTCTTTTTGCATCATGACCACAAATTCTTGGAAAGGAATCTTGGATTCGATCAAGTGCATGAGGATAGGAGTTGTGATGTAATACGGAAGGTTAGCCACCACCTTGATCGGAAGGTCTGGATTTTTAAACTCTTCGATGTACTGGTTGAGGTCTACCTTGAGGATGTCTTGGTTGACAACCGTGACATTGTCAAAATCCCGTAAGGTATCCGCCAAAATGGGAACCAGGCGGTCATCGATCTCAAAGGCCATGACTTCTGCCGCATTTTCCGCCAAGAACTCAGTCAAAGCTCCAATTCCAGGACCGATTTCGATGACATTGACCTGCTTATCGATCTCTGCCGTATCCACAATTTTTTGAAGGATGTTGGTATCGGTCAAAAAGTTTTGACCGAAGGATTTTTTAAAGGTAAATCCGTGACGCTCCAGCACTGCCTTGGTCACGCTATAATCTGCAATTCTCATGTATTCTCTTTTCTATTTATTAGCTAAAAACAATATATAAAACCCACATAATTCCTAGTGCCAACAAAATCCAAAACACTAAAAGAACACGAGACTTGTTCCCTTGTGAATCGGCTCCAGTCATATCGATCGCTTTCTTATCTTCTTGGGGGTTCATTTTCTTCAGTTCATCCTGATAGGCAACCGAATCTAGAATATTGTCTTCTGGCAATAATTCTGAAGCATAATAATCAGGAAAGCCCATAGCAAGACCAATTAAGTTCTTTTCTGTCAAAGAAAAATCTAAATCTTTGGGTTGATTTTCCCGAATAGCTCGTATATTTTTTAACAGTTTATCAGAAACAACAGACACTTGGTCCATAAAAACAACATCTAAGACATCAAATCCGAGCACATCACCATCTTTTACGTTTGCAAGAATATAACGAACAAAGGCATCATATAATTGTAAGGTCTGAGAAGCATTTTCTTCTAAAAAAGAGCGGTTTTGGAGGGCACTTTGCCGGAATTTTTCAATAGGAAGCAAGATATCTACATTCTGCTCTTGGTAAAATCTTTCTGCTTGCTCTTCATCTTCTTCGAGTTCTTCTGCTGTTTCCCAGAGAGCAATAGGAGCTTTTAAGTCTTCTTCATCCCAAAACAATTGCCAAAAATAAGGTATCGTGTAAATTCCCTCTGTTAAGATACGAGCTTCATCTCCGTTTTTTAAGTAAATATAACTTCTATTCGCCATTCCATTTCCTTTCAAAATCTTTGAAAAAGGGTAGTGGTTCAGGTAAGATGTAGATAAAACTATATAGTTTCCCAATGAAAGAAACTCTCTAATCTTTATCTCTGCCTTCTAGTTCCTCACTAAACTTTTGCATTTCCTTAAAAGCTGTTAGGCTAACATAGGCACCCGCTTCATAATACTCCGTTGGATTTATGGCATAGTCAAAGCCTTCAATCATGCCACCAGCTTCTTCAATCATGCCATTCCACTTTTCATCAAAGACCATTCGCAGACGTTTCCAATCAGTAAATACTGGCACAGAATTGCGCCCATCTTTTCCTTCTCTGACTGGGATGCTGAACTTAGCGTCTTCTTTCAATACAAAGGAGTTGGCTCCCTGACTCTTATCGGGGAATCCCGAAGTAGCATTTAAAGGAATGAGGAGTTTGGCTTTTGGCATGGCTGCTGAGAAGAATTTATAATAGAGCTTATATATTACTTCTTCGTCATCTGTTGTAGGCTTATCCATCTGCCCCATCAACAGCATCCATCTTACAATATCAGGATTCATAACAGGAACTTGTATCTCTGGTAGGTTCGAAAAATCTGGTTTCTGAACCAAAACAGAAGCACTAATGCTGACTTCCTTGGTATTAAAGGCTGCTCCCAAAGCTCCATTTAAGTAAAAGGCTGTCCCAAGAAAATTCTCAATTCCTTTTTTATCTGCTGTATTTTCAATCAGTTTCACAACTGAATTTGGTCGACGATCAATGGTTTCCTTAAATTGGTGATACCAACGCGGCGTATATAGCATGATCATCGGGTCTGAACAGAGATAGCCCTCTTCACCTTTATCATAGGTCGTTGAGAAAAGATACGCTTCCCCCGTTTTTTCTGAAAAGACCGCGTAAATCGAATCTGCTGCTAACAACTTGTCCTTGACGATTTCTGCTAGGCGTTCTAGCTTTCGAGTGTTAGCTTGATAGCTTTCTTCACTTTCAGTTTTCTGATTTTGACGGCACTCCCATAAAAAGAGGCGCAATATTTCTATGCTATCATCAAGACTAGCGGCTTGATAGTCTTCATTGGACATTTGACCTTTTTGGACAATTACAAACGCGTTATAAAGAGCATCTGTATAGCTTGATAGCCGTTGTTCCTCATCGACACCATAACTATAGAGAACACTTCCCTTTTTAAGATTAACCAAGGAAGTTTCCATATCGATGACCAAATGAGCTAGAGATTCATCCGTGAGAACATCTACATCCTTATTTTGATTAATGAGTTTTTTCACGACTACAGAACCAAGAGCGTCCATACCTTGATCGGGATTGCAAAATTGCAGACAATCCCCAACCTTGAGTCCGCCCTCTAAGCTCCCAATAATCAATAACTCATTCGTCTCCTTTATCGGAAATAGTTCTAGAACTCCCAAGCATGTTTTGTCAATTGACTCTACTGTTTTGTTTGTTGCTTCAGTTGTTTCTGTCTTTTTTAAAAAATCGAAGATTCCCATAAATTATCCTCATTATCTACACTCATAACAAATCCTATGGAGTCACTTTTCTAATGCTTGCAACCAAGCCTGATTAAACCGTATATACTTACTTCTATTGCGTCATCTTCCCCTTGCTTTTGGGGGAGTTTCTCAATTCTCATAACTTTTCATGGTAGCTTCAACCTCAGCCAAACTAATTCCAAACAACTCCAAGCGTTTGAGTAATTGCTTGCCATTGCAGTAGCCGATGCGCAAGGCTTCTCCTAGATATTCCCGCCGTTTGCGACTATCGCTTCCCATCAACAGTCCAAGCCGCATCAAGTCGGTCTTTGTGATATCAAAGAAATTTTCATCTTCGTAAGACCCGACCAGTCCAGCTAGGGCTTTTTCTAAATCTTCAAAGTTCGCATGCTCCACTCCAAGAGAACGCCCCTTGGTCTTGGATTTGGGGACTGCTTCACCACGATTTAAAAAGGCATGTTTGGCTTGGGGCACCTCTTGCATAATGATCTTGCGAATGCGCTCGCCATTATAGTCTGGATCGGTAAAGACAATGACCCCACGCAACTCTTGCAAGGTAGCAATCCGTTCTAGGTCATCTTGATCGATCGCAGAGCCTCGTGTTTCATAGGTATCCACCTCATAAAAACGACGGAGATTGGCTGTGTCGTCCTTGCCCTCCACGACAATCACTTCTGGTATTTTTCTTTTCTCAGTCAAGGGCAAATACCTTTCTTGCATTGTCATAGGTTGCCTGAGCCACTTCTTCTGTTGTTAAGCCACGTAGTTCTGCAATGAAGTCTACTACATAACGTGTGTAGGCTGTTTTATTTTCCCGACCACGTTTGGGAACTGGCGCCAGATAAGGGGCATCTGTTTCAACCAAGATCTTGTCTAGCGGCAGGCCAGCTGCTGCTTCTTGGACATCTGTGGCTTTCTTAAAGGTCACCACTCCAGAAAAGGAAATCATCATTCCCAAATCCATGAAGCGTTTCGCTTCTTCTAAACTTCCTGAGAAAGAATGCATGATCCCACCGCGAGGACCAACTCCTTCACTCTTGATGATGCCATAAGTATCTTCTAAAGCATCGCGTGTATGCACCACAAAGGGGAGGTCCAAGTCCTTAGACAATTGAATCTGACGACGAAAAACCTTTTCTTGGACATCTTTTGGTGCCGTCATCCAGTGGTAATCCAGACCGATTTCTCCGAGTGCGACAACTTTGGGATGTTTTAGCTGTTCAAGTAAATAGGCCTCCACTTCAGGACTATAATCGCCTGCCTCAGTGGGGTGCCAACCAAGCGTGAGATAGAGTTCTGGATGCTGGTCTGCCAACTCCATGGCACGCTCAATCGTCGGTTTGTCAAAACCAACGATATTGTGGGCTACAACACCCATTTCCTTGGCCAAGTCGAGCTCTTCTTGTTCTTTTCCTGCGAATTCTTCCACATTGAGATGGGTGTGGGTATCAAAAATCTGCATGATCTTCCTTTTCTTCCGAGTTTTTCTTCTTTCTATTATAGCAGAAAGCGCCTCTAAATTCACTTTCGGACAAAACAAAAACCAGTAGTCTCGAGTTTCTACTGGTTTTTAGGTTTTTATCTGAATTAGGCAGCCAAAACTTTGCGTCCTTTACGACGACGAGCTGCCAATACGCGACGACCATTTTTAGTTGCCATACGGTGACGGAAACCATGTTTGCGCGCACGACGAAGTTTACTTGGTTGATAAGTACGTTTCACGATGAATACCTCCTCATAGATTTTGTATTCGTTTAGCCGGCTAGTTGTGATCAGTTACTAAACATACTTTACTATTCTATCGGATTCGACTCTATTTGTCAATAGCTATGGCAAAATTGTTGCAAATACAGGTCGGAGAACACCTTTCTACACCTGACGGGTTGCCAAGTAATAGGGTTCCAGAGCCACCAGCGCCTCTTGCAACTGATCCAGGATATTCTCTAGGGAACTCTCCTCAACTAGAGAAACATCGTATTTGACGAGGACCTTACGAACCGTCCCTTCTGCTACTCCTTGCAACAGATCATGGCGATTCTTTTCTGTTCCTTCTACCCTTTGACTCTCTCCATTTTTCTGGGCGAAATAATAAACTGGCTGAGTGATGGGTATGGTGAGAACCATTTGTTGTTTTTGAAGGCTCTGCTCATCTTTTTTTCGCTCGATAAAGCTCACCTCTAAGGAAACTCCAAAATCAACTGCATCTCCATAAAGCCTCAAGGCAAACATGGGCTCTGCCATCGTCCCCGCTCCTTTTAGATAGGCCCAAAAATGAGGCCGCAAGATCTGGGCCTGGTTCATCCATTGACTGGTCCGATCTTGCTCCAAGTAGGGGTGGCGCTTCTGAAAGGCTGAGACCAAATCGGTGAATTCCTTACGAGCCGCTTGAGCTAGGGCACGATACTGCTCCATCTCCGATGCTAGCACCCCTGCCTTTGCTGGAGCCAGGTATTTCATTCCTTGAAGCTTTAAAAACTCTCGAATCGCTGCAAATGCCATCTGCTTCCTTTCTAAACCTAAAAAAGGAGAGATCGGCTCAATCCCGTCTCTCCCTTATGGGAAATAATAGCTTGATTATCCTTCGATGTCTACCACTACGTAACGGTTTGGTTCTTCCCCTTCAGAGTAGCTAGTGACTCCTTCCATCTTAGAGACAATACGGTGAATGATTTTGCGTTCACTGTTTGACATCGGATCTGTCTGTTGGGCTTGCCCATCTTCGAGGGCACGCGTTGCCAACTTCTGAGCATAGCTTTGAAGAACTTCCGCCCGGTGTTCTACATAGTCATTAACATTAATAGTAATGTAAAAATTCTTTGAGTAGCGGTTATAGAGGTAATTTTGTGCCAAAAGTTGAAGAGCCTTCAAGACTTTTCCGTGGTATCCAATGACACGTCCCGGTTCATTGGTATCAATTTGCATATTGACCGTACGGCGGTTGTGACTGCTTGAGATGGTCGCATCCACATCCATTTCATCGACCACTGTTTGAACATAGGCTGTCACATCATCTACGACTTCTTCGATGTTGTAGTTTTCCTCTACCTCGATACCAAGGTTTGAGAAATCAGATTCGCTTGATTCTTTTATCGCTGGTTCTTTGACTTTTTCAAGGATATGTTCATGCCCTTTTTCTTCAAGAACGGTATCTGCTTCTTTGTCATGTTTCAGGATTTCTGTCTTGATTTCTTCAGAGACAACTTCTCCTTCTTCTTCGACCTTTTTGATCGCTGCTACGACGCGTCCGAGATCGACCGTTGCTTCGCTCACCGTCTTAACTGGTTCGTTTTGTGCATTGATCTCATCTGGGACACCTTTGACAGCTTTTTGATTGGCTTTCACAACAGTTGTTTCTGCAATGGGTTCAATCTCTACTTGGGCTGGTTTTTTCCCAAACAAGCCAAGAAAACCTTTCTTTTCACGCGCTACAACCGTAATATGTGCCTTCATACGAGGAATATCTAAATCGTTCAGACCTTTTTGAATCGCTTCTTCAACAGTTGCTCCAGTATATAGGACCATATGTCCACCTCTTTCTTATTTTTTCTTTTTCTGTGCTTTGTTTAGGGCACGGCGTTTTTGTTTTTCCATGTCGCGCGAAGCTTGCTCTTTTGCTTCACGCTCTGCAATAATCTTGAAGGGGTTGTTCAAGAGATAGGTTTGCCCGACTTGGTAAGCATTGGAAGTCACCCAGTATAGTGCGACCCCGCTGGCTGAGAACAAGGCAAAGAAGAAGATCATCACAGGCATCACATACATCATGGTTGTCGCACTACCATTGCGCTCTGGCATGGCTTTATTTGTCAACCAACTGCTGAAAAATGTGAAGAGTGCTGCAAGAACCGGCAAGATATAAGTCGGGTCGATCGCACCAAGGTCCAACCAAAGGAAGTGACCGACTTTAAGGAATTCGACACGGCTCAGCGCTTGGAACAAGGCCATCAAGACCGGCATCTGGATCAAGAGAGGAAGGAAGGCTGAAGACGTTTTGACGCCTTTTTCCTTGTAAAGGGCCCGCATCTCTTCAGAAAGCTTAGTCCGGCTATCGAGATCCTTCCCAGGATACTTAGCTTGCAATTCCTTGAGGAGGGGTTGAATTTCCTGCATTTTGCGGGTTGAATTCATTTGATATTGGAAGAGAGGCAAGAGGACCGTCCGAATCACAATGGTAAAGACGATAATCCCTACACCGATACTTCCGCCAAAGGACAAGAAGCGGATGGCTTCTGCAAAGAAGTAGACGAAGCGTTCCCAACCACCTGTCGACTGAGCTGTCACTTGAGAAGTTCCACAAGCTGTCAAGACCAATAAGGCCGCTCCAAATAATCCAGTTAACTTCAGTTTCTTTTTCACATTATTCCCTTTCTTGGTAGACATGCGCTAATTTTAAGACATGTACAAGATTTTTCTCTACTTGATGAAAGTCGAGCTCCTCCACTCCTTTACGAGCAATGACAACAAAATCATCGGTCGTAAGGAAGGCTTGGTGTTTGATCAAAACATGGCGAATCAAACGTTTGATGCGATTTCTGGTCACAGCATTTCCCAGTTTCTTACTAACAGACAGGCCGACTCGAAAATGCGGTTGGTCTTTGCGCAAGCGGTAAACAACGAATTTCCGATTGGCAACATTTTGACCACTTTTAAAAATAGCATTAAAATCTTTGTCACGTTTGACGCGGTAGCTTTTTTTCAAACCTCAACTCCCTCTATTAAATTTATTCTATTATACCATATTTTCAAAAAAAACCAATCTCACTCAGGAAATCGGTTGCTACTTAAATACAGATAAAAGTAAAGGCAAGGTGTAGTAGAGATTGAGCAAGATATGAGCCAAAATAGGTGAAAGGAGCGTCTTGCTCCGATAATACAGGATCCCAAAAATCACACTCGGCAGGAGATAGATGATAGAAGCTCCCAGCGAAAAGGGAGTGTGGAGAAAATGCAGGCCACTGTAGATGAGGGCTGGAAGCCAAATCTCTGCATAGAGTTTCCAGCCTTTGAAGTAGGCATTCACCAAGGCTCCACGAAAGATCAGTTCTTCTGTCACTGGCCGGATGACGACCATTGCGATCACCAGGATAAGCATCCCTGTGGGGCTAATTTCCCGTGGAAACAAACTCAAAACGGCTGCCCGTCCTTGAACAAAACCACTGATGAAGTAGTCCAGCCAGTAGACCAAACAGGCCGCAAAAACAGCTTCTATCAGAGCTTGAAGGGGGTTCTTCCCCAGTTTAAACTGCGCTTTTTTAGAAAAACGGTAGACCAAAAATCCTGTAAAGACTGCATAGAGGCCTTCTAGGCCAAATAAGGTCCAATAATAGCTATTGGCGCTTGCTACGCTATTGGAGACATACTGGGCCAAGGGGCGAAATTGAGGCCGAACATAAAAATAAAACAAGAGCAGAAAAAGGGGATAAAGTAGTGAGAGCTTTCCTTTGATGAATTTCATAGATACCTTTCCTATAGAGTATGACAAATCGTATAGTGCATCTTACCATAATCGTGACAAGGTTTCAATGAAAAAGGATGACTTCCTACTCCCTGAGATAGGCCACATAACCTCCTAAAACAGCGACTAAAATCAAGAGACAAAGAAGAGTTTCCATCCATACGAGAGCTGTCAAGAAAGGCCACTGCAACAAGCCTTGGGCCATTTTCAAAGAGGTCGCTGTGATGACTGTTGGAAAGGTCAGGGCTGAAAAAGCAGGTTGAAAACCTTCTTTGATCATTCTCGGTAGACGCGTCAAAACAAAGAAATAAAAACCTTGTGAGGCAACTACCATGATCAGTAAGAACCAGACAGGAAGGCTTGCTCCACCCACACGAACCAGAGCTGCTAAAAGAAGGGAAAATGGAGCGCAATAGATGCCTTCTTGGCCCAACAGATGACTGGGCAAGGGGGACTGCTTCAAATCATGATAGATAAGGGGATAAAGAAGAAAGGTCAAACCAAAACCAATCACTAAAGCGAGATAAGCAATCTCTCTTATTCCTACAACTGGATAAGTCAAGGCTGCTACTGCAATGCCCACATAGAGAACGGTCCAACTTGGAGTGGCATTGGCTCTTGGTCGCGCTAGGACATGGGTCTTGGTAAAATAGAGAATTAAGCTCAGATCCAAGAGAAAGGCAGACCACCAGACCAACTGTGATAGACCTCCAAAGGCGGGAAAGAGGCGCAAAAGATAGGTGGATAGAATCATCCCTGCCATGGGAAAAGTCGCCATCCCAGATAAAAGGGCTGGTTGTTGGAATTCTATCTTGGCTTCTTGCCAGCGAATCGCATGGTAAACTACAAAGAAAAACCAGAAGAACAAACCTGTCAGACTAAAGGCGTGGGCAAAGAAAGGTAGCGAGTCTGCAAGAAGGTTTCCAGCGCCAACCAGTCCTAACAGACAGCCTGAAAATACTAAGGGGATCTTTTTCATCGGGAGCTCCAATCATGTTGTCGCTTTCAGTATACCATAAAAGAGAAGGAAGCAGGATAAAAAACATACTAAGATTAGTAGTGAAGAAATCTCCGACGGGAGAGAGTACTCACTACTTTTTCTTTATATTAAAGCAGAAGTATCTTGTTATGTCGTAGCTTCTTTTGGCGCTAGACGCCGAGTATTGAAAATGGAATCACCAAAATAAGGAATCATTCAAGACAAAGAGGAAAACATAATGCGGACAGTTTTTGGAATTGATGTGAGTAAAGCAAGCTCAGAAGTCGCTATTCTTGTGAATGGTGAAAGGGTTCATGGCTATACTATGCCTAATGACATTATCGGATTTTCTCGTCTACTGGAGGATCTAAAGACCGTGAGCAATCCCGAAATTATTTTCGAAGCTACTGGTGTATACTCTCGCCGACTTCAGGCCTTTCTAGAAGAAAACAGCTATGACTATACACGTCTTAATCCTTTGGAAGCTAAGAAGCAACTTGATGGATTACGAGTCCGAAAAACCGATAAGATTGATGCAGAGAAACTTGCTTCGTCACAATTTGTTCTAAACCGTAAGCCAACTTATGTTCAAGAAGAAGTCTATCAAAACTTGCATGATCTTAGCCGATTCTACCAAAATCTGACAGAGGATATCGTAAGGACGAAGAATAGGCTGCACAAAGTTCTTCAAGTCGCCTTCCCAGAAATCGAGAATCTACTATCTACTCCTACAGGTGAGCAATATTGGAATCTCGTGTCCATCTTCCCAACCAAGCATTGGGTGCTGGAACTATCAGAAGTTGAGTTGAAAGAAGCTATTCGCAACTCAACCTCTAAACGCATTTCAGAGAACAGAGTAGGTAACTTGACTGAGAAATTAGTTGGATTGGCGAGGCAATCTTATGCTGGCATTTCAAAAGCCTCTCCTATGATAAAAGAGGTTAAGTATGATGCACAGGAGAGTATAAGGTTGACAAACAGTCGGGAACAAGTTTTACAACAGTTGATAGCGTTAGCTGAACCTCTACCTGAATATGAGATTCTTCTCTCTATTCCTGGTATCGCAGAAACAACGGCTACAAGCATTATTGGCGAATTAGGAGATATTCGTCATTTTAAGTCTGTTAATCAACTCAACGCTTTTATCGGTATTGATCTCAAACACTATGAATAGGGAGATTTTCTAGGTCAAGAGCATATCACTAAGCGTGGGGATCCTTATGCAAGAAAAATTCTGTACAAATGTATTCACGATATCGCTTCAGCTAGCCATACTAATCCTTGCCATATCGCAGATTTCAATGAGAAACGAAAAAGACAATCGCAGATAACTTCAACTAAGCCACATACGATTGCCTCTATACATCGTCTCATTAGGATAATGTATTATCTTATAATGCATAATAAACTTTACAACTATACTTTATTTCAAAGTCATTAAAGTCGTCTAAGCCTTATAATTCCAACACCTTGTTTCAAAAAATGCCAGATAAGGTGTCATTTTTCTATGCTCAAATATCAGAAAAATGGCTCGAACTATCCCTCAAAAAATTCTCTTCATACATTTTCAAGAATAATGGTGAGTCGGAAACCGTATTATACTTGACAAATGGTAGAAAAAGAAGTAAAAAAATGAACTGAACCCCAAAAGTTGGATCTTTTCTGTCTAACTTTTGGGGTTCAATTCATTTACAGGCTTTTCTGATAATTATCTGATTTCTTCCAACATTTTTTCAATGTGTTGGATGGATTTCTCACGTCCAAGCAAGTAGATGGTATCTGGCAATTCAGGACCATGCATTTCACCTGAAACGGCAATACGGATTGGCATGAAGAGGTTCTTCCCTTTGATACCAGTTTCTTTTTGGACCGCTTTGATTTGTGGGAAGATATTTTCTACTACAAACTCATCGTCTGACATGGCTTCAAGTTTTGCTTTGAAGGCTTCAAGTACCGTCGGCACTGTTTCACCAGCCATGACTTCTTTCTCTGCTTCGGTCAATTCTGGGAAGTCTGAGAAGAAGAGGTCTGTCAATGGAACGATTTCATCCACTGACTTCATTTGTGGTTTGTAAAGTTCCACTAATTTCTCAGCCTTGTCTGTCAAACGTCCTGCTTCTTCGAGGAATGGTTTGGCCATTTCAAAGATAGTCTCAAGATCCGCATTCTTGATGTACTCATTGCTCATCCAGTCCATTTTCTTTTGGTCGAAAGCAGCTGGAGACTTGCTGAGGCGGTTTTCGTCAAAAAGTTTAATGAGTTCTTCACGAGAGAAGATTTCGTCTTCCCCACCAGGGTTCCAACCAAGAAGAGCGATAAAGTTAAAGACTGCCTCTGGAAGGTAACCTTTCTTCCGGTAATCTTCGATAAACTGAAGGGTATTCGTATCACGTTTAGACAACTTCTTACCAGTTTCAGAGTTGATGATCAAGGTCATGTGACCGAACTCTGGCGCTTCCCATCCAAGCGCTTCATAGACCATGAGTTGTTTTGGAGTGTTGGCAATGTGGTCATCTCCACGGATAACGTGAGAGATTTGCATATCGTGGTCATCGATCACAACAGCAAAGTTGTAAGTTGGGTAACCATCTTTCTTTTGGATGACCCAGTCCCCACCGATATTGCCGCCTTCAAATTCGATATCGCCTTTGACCATATCATGCCATTTGTAGATACCTGACTCATTCACTGCCAAACGAACCGTTGGAATCACACCTGCTGCTTCCCGTTCTGCGATGTAAGCTGCTTTTTCTTCTTCGCTCATGCCAAGGTATTCGTTGATGTAGCGAGGTGTTTCCCCAGCTGCTTCTTGGCGTTCACGTTCCGCTGCCAACTCTTCTTCTGTAACGTAAGATTTATAGGCTTTACCTTCAGCCAAGAGTTGGTCAATGTATTTTTGATAGAGTTCCAAACGTTCAGACTGGCGGTAGTTTTCATGCGTCTCTGGGCTTTCATCCCAGTCCATGCCCAACCAACGAAGGTTTTCAAGCTGTGAACGTTCTCCGTCTTCGACGTGACGTTTGCGGTCCGTATCCTCGATACGGATGATAAAGGTTCCACCATGGTGGCGTGCATACAAGTAGTTAAACAATGCTGTACGAGCATTTCCGATGTGTAATAGCCCTGTTGGACTTGGTGCATAACGCACACGAATATCTTTTGCCATATTTCTCTCCTCTTATCTTGTTCGCTATTTCTAGCTCATTTTTCAATCGTTCCTATTATACCACAAAGAAAGCAGGACTGAAATGAATAAGTGACCTTTCTAGCCTTTCTTCCTATATATATGAAAAAAGCCAGAACAAATGCTCTGACTTATATCCAATCTATTTGTATCTTATTAAACGAACACGGGCTACGGATTGTGTCAAAAACGAAAGCTGAATAGCAATTAATTCAAGACACAGTAGCTGATTGGATTCTTCTGTCGCTTTCTAAGCTCAGAAGAATACCTAATCAGCCTTGTGGGGGTAGGACGACGAAGCGTTTATAAATGATATCGCTTCTGTCCTACTCCCTATTTTCACTGTGCATTTTACGGGCTTTGTATCTTATTTTAACCGTTCTTCTAATTCAAAATCGATTGGCAGGGTTTGTAAAAAGTGCTCCAACTCACGTTCCCAGTAGAACCATTCGTGCTTGCCTGAGCTGTGGGTATAGGTGACATCCAAACCTAACTTTTCTAGTTCCTTGACTTCAAAATTATTGGCCTCATAGAGGAAATCCTGCTCCCCACACCAGATCCATAGTTTGGTCTTCTTATCTGAAAACTTCTTGGCAGCAGTCTCTAGCGAATAGGGACTGGTTGTCCAATCCTCAATCTCTCCAAAGATCCCCTTCCAAAAAGCTGGTTGTTCCAAGTCATTGTTTTCAAAGTCCCGATCGTGGAAACTCAGAGCACCGGAAAAACTAGCCGCATGGGAGAAACGATTTGTCTTGAGAGCCAAGAGCATGGATCCATAGCCGCCCATGGATAGACCAGCAATAAAGGTCTTCTCCCGTTTCTTGGTCATATTAGGGAAGAAGCGAGAAAGAGTCTCTGGCAATTCCTCCGCAATGGCCGTGTAGTAGTTGTAGCCATACTGGGTATCTGTGTAAAAGCCATTATTGGTATTGGGTAGGACCACGATTAGATTGGTATTTCGCAAAATGCGCTCCACATTAGTCCGCTTCAACCAGGAATGGTGGTTTCCATTCATCCCGTGCAAGAGATAAAGGACTGGAATATCTGTATCCGCTGGATCTTCCACGCGCGATGCATCGGGATAAAGGACGGACACACCCCACTCCATCTTCAAGGCTTCTGAATAATACTCAATCTGCATAACTGCCATTTGATTTCCTCTTTCTACTGTTAAAAACACTCGGCAAGCCTCTGGCTGCCAAGCGTTTCGTTTTCTACTATTATTTCACTTCCATCACGACTGGTAGGATGGCTGGACGGCGTTTGGTTTGTTCAAACAAGAACTTAGACAAGTTGTCGCGTACCAAGCCTTTTAACTCACCCCAGTCAAAGCTGTCTTGTGCCAAATAGTCTTCAACGCTTTGGTTGACCAATTCGCAACTTTCACGAAGAATATCCCGACTCTTCTTAACATAGACAAAACCACGGGTGTGCACACGCGCTTTGGAAATAATCTTCTTCTCTTTGCGATTCACTGTGATCGCCACGATAAAGATCCCGTCTTCTGACAAGACCTTGCGGTCACGAAGGACAATATTGCCCACATCACCAATGGCATTCCCATCGATCATAACATCTCCAGCTGAGACGCTACCGGCAGGGACAAAGTCCCCCTTTTCGTACTCCATCACAGTTCCGCGTTTTGGAATAAAGATATTCTCAGGCAAGATACCGACTTCCATCGCTACTCGTGCATGGGCATCCAATTCGCGGTATTCCCCTTGGATCGGGAAGAGATATTTAGGACGAAGAAGGTTGATCATCAACTGCAAGTCCCGTGCGTTTCCGTGACCAGACACGCGCAAGCTTGACGTGATCAATTTGACAATGCCACCCGCTTGGTAGACCATGTTTTCCACACGAGCCACCACAGCTTCTTTAGCAATAGATGGTGTTGTAACGACGTAGACCAAGTCCCCATCTTTGATTTCCACATAACGGTGACGGCCAATAGACATCTTGCGCAAACCGTTGATCGGCTCACCCATCCGGCCTGTTTCCAAAATGATCAATTCATGATCCTCGAAACGGCTCATTTCTTTTGGCTTGATCAAGAGTTTTTCGTTGGCAAGAGACAATTTGTTCAAGCGAATAGCTGTACGGACGATGTTTTCCACATCAAACCCTGTCAAGACCACTCGACGGCCAGTCTCAGCCGCAGCATCAAAGACCTGCTGGATCCGAGAAAGGTTGCTGGCTACCGCAGCTACGATGACACGACCATCCCAGTCTGCAATCGTATCTAAGATGGCATCGCCTACTTCTTGCTCACTGGCAACTTGAATATTACTATCCGCATTGGCCGAATCACTCAAGAGAGCGAGTACGCCTTCGCGTCCAATCTCAGCTAGGCGAGCAAAGTCTGTCGCATATGACTCGCTGGCAGTTTGGTCAAATTTAAAGTCTCCTGTGTAGACGATATTGCCCTCAGGAGTGCCAATCACAATCCCGATACTTTCAGGGATGGAGTGGGTTGTTTGGAAGAAAGAGACGACGGCATCGCCAAAATCAATCTCAGAATTCTGATCGATGACATGGAAATCGTTGAATTTCTTCACACTGTCATTGCTTTTTACAAAGAGTTTAGCCAACTCAATGGTCAACTCTGTCCCGAATACAGGAACTTTTGCTTCCGCCAAAAGATAAGGCAAGGCCCCAATGGCATCTGCGTGACCATGGGTCAAGAAAACACCCGCAATGCGGTCCTTGTTTTCAAATAGATAATCCATGTTGGGGATAACGACATCCACCCCAAGTTGCTCATTTTCTGGATACTTCAAACCTGCATCCAAGACAAAAATTGAATCGTTCACTTCGGCAACGTAGAGATTTTTCCCATTTTCTCGAACACCGCCAAGAGTGACTAATTTAATACTACTCACTGTTGTCTCCTTTAGTGTGATTATTTTAATACTTACGGTCCTTGGTCGCCCAAGTCGAATTACAGCTTTGCAAATACTTGCATATCCACTTTATTATACAATTTTTTTCTCTTTTTTTCAAAAAGCTTTCCACAGCAAAAAAGTCCTCTCATCTGAAGTAGATGAGAGGGCTTCTAGGCGCCTATTTTTAGGGGGAAAAGACCCTAAAGATGGTAATCTCCCCGTTTATTTTCAATGATCCGCATGGCTGCCTTGATCACATGAAACTTGCCTAACAATTCCTCTAGGCGCTTACTATTTCGTTCGCTCAATTGGCCGTTCTTGACTGCTTGGGACAGGCGATAAAAGTCATCCAAGTCCTCCCCAATGTTTTCAAACAGCTCTTTGGCTTCCTTGAGTCGGTAGCGATTGACCAGGTGATTCACATCTTTTTTGAAGGAAGCGACATTGCTTTCGTGAATGTCCGTATAAGCTTCCTCTTCTTCCTTAGATTCTTGGTAATTGACTGCCTTAAAACAGGTGATAAACTCCCGACTTTTGATATTGCAGACAAAGATGACACCATCACTAGCTACATAGGCTTCTGTATTGGCGGGTTGAACCACATTACTATCATAAGGAGAGAGGGAAGGGAGGTGTTGGTTGATCCACCTGTTCAGGTGCTGATCATCTACGCCAAAGCGCTCAAAAGCTCTTTGCCGAAAATGGTCACGGCAACTATATTCTTGCGCATACGACAATCCCATACTCTCACCTCCTCCTGGGTATTTTATAAAAATGGCCTCCAGTCTTACGGGACTAGAGGCCTGGTCTGCTTCACTGACTTGGTGCAATTAACCTTTTGGCTAACAAAACAATGTTTATGATGTTGATTTCATTTAATAGTATTTGTGTAAAATACCAGAGGTTTTCTTTGCTATCCCAAATCCAAATGATTAGTTTTCGACTGGACGCATTGAAGTTTGAAAACCTTTACAAAAAGCTTCTACCTACTATTCCCACGTTTTCTTATGTCTCCGGACAAACTAAGCAGGTTTGCCCGACCGTCCAACCGATCACCGATCCGACACACACGACATGACTGCTCTTTTACGATAAGAGCATGAACAGATATCAGCAAAACAGGCCTAAAACGAAGTAACCTAAATTTTAACTCGATAAGGCATTGGTATCAATCCCTTCTTCATCTTTCTACCTTTATTATACTCAGCTTCCTAGGCAATTGCAAGCGATTCCAGCTGAAACTAGTTCCTATTTTTATGCGGTTTTATAGATGATTTAAGGAAAAGAAAAGAGGATGGGACAAAAGTCGTAGCCTCTCAATTATTTTTGGATTGTCGAGCAAGACACAGTGGTTGAGTGGGCTATACTACGCTGATTTCATCAGCTTTTACAGCCCTACTCAACTGTGCGGAGGTGGGACGACGAAATCGAATTCTAACGAATTACCGATTTCTGTCCCACTCTCTAGCATGCAGACAAACTACTTCTACATCAGACCACCTAAGTAATGTCGCTTCTGTCCTACTCCCATTTTACGGGCTTTGTATCTTATTCTTTCTCAAATAATTGATAGTAGTCTGCGATGGTCATTTGGGCTTTTTCTTCTTGATTGAGGTCTTGGACGATGTGTCCGTCTTTCATCACAATCAAGCGATTTCCATATTTCAAAGCATCTTCCATATGGTGGGTGATCATAAGAGCTGTGAGGGCATCTTGTTTCACAAACTCATCGGTCAAGGTCATTAGGGCCTGACTGGTTTTTGGATCCAAGGCTGCAGTGTGTTCGTCTAAAAGCAAGAGTTTTGGGCGTTTCAGTGTCGCCATCAACAGACTCAAGGCTTGTCGTTGCCCCCCTGATAGAAACTCAACGGCTGTGTCGATATGATTTTCCAAGCCATTGCCGATCTTAGCAAGGACCATTTGAAACTCTTCTTTATAGCTGGCCAAGTGACGCGGAATCAAGCCACGTTTTTCTCCACGAAACTTCGCTACCAAGAGGTTTTCCGCTACTGTCATGCGAGGCGCTGTGCCCATTTTAGGATCTTGAAAGACCCGCGATAGGTACTTGGCTCTCTTTTCAGGAGAATAGTTGGTTACATCTTCCCCCAAAATATAAATCTTCCCACTGCTCACCGGAAGCGTCCCAGCAATGGTATTAAAGAGGGTTGATTTTCCAGCTCCATTGCCCCCCAAAATCGTGATAAAATCATGCTCTCGAATTTCCAAGGAAACATCATCCAGAATGACTTTTTCTTCGTTCATCCCATTGCTCACGGCTTTGGTTACATTTTTTAATTCTACAATTGCTGTCATTTACTGAGTTTTGCTCCTTTCATGATTTTTCCCTTAAAGGTTGGAATCATCAAGCAGATAGCTAAGATCAAGGCACTGAAGATTCGAATATAGCTGGTATTGATGCCAAGCGCAATCACGGCCCAAATCAAAAATTGGTAGGCGATCGATCCGATCGCAATACTGAGCAAGCGCTCTGTCAAGGTGACATTTGAAAAGAGCACCTCTCCAATAATGAGACTGGCAAGCCCAATAACGATGACACCAATCCCACGTGAAGCATCCGCATAGCCTTCTTGTTGGGCCATCAGTGCACCAGATAGAGCAATAATCCCATTTGAAATGACCAAGCCCATCAATTCCATCCGGTCAGTGTTGATCCCAAAGCTCTTGGCCATATCTGGATTGTCCCCTGTCGCAATATAGGCTTGGCCCAAGCGTGTATCCAAGAAGAAGATCAAACCAAGGATCACAAGCGTTACGAAAATCAAGCCAATCAGGATCTCATTGAACCCACTGGCAAAAGGAAGAAATTCCTGAATTTTTTTATAGCCCAGAAGTCCTAAATTAGCCCGCTGCATGACAAAGAGAATAACCGAGTTACAAGATGTCATTACAAGGATCCCTGACAAGAGTGTGGGGATTTTCCCTTTTGTATAGAGAAGACCCGTCGCAAGTCCTGCCAAGCACCCTGCACCAATAGCAGCCAGCGTCGCAAGGAGTGGATTGACCCCTTTGGTAATCAAGGTTACCGCCACCGCTCCTCCAAGCGGGAAGGACCCTTCTGTCGTCATATCTGGAAAATCTAGAATTCGGAAGGTCATAAAGATTCCTAACCCTAAAATTGCCCAAATCAAGCCTTGTGAAACAATTGAATTAATCATAGTTTCTCCCTTCGATAATAGTAGTTTAATTGTATCACAAATATGGAAGAGAACCTATAGGAAATTGTCATCAATTCCCTTTTCATGCTTTATAAAAAACCAAAAGGTTGTGCCTTCTGGTTTTTAATCGTGAGATTTTTTAAAGGATTAAAAGAAAATCTTAGTCTTCTTTTTTCTTTCTTGACAAAGCATAACCGGCAGTAGCTAAACCAATAAGTGCTGAATAAGTCATGAATGATTGTTCAACTGAACCAGTATTTGGCAATGATTTCTTAGATGATTCTGGTTTTGGCTCTGGTTTTGGCTCTGGCTTAGGCTCTGGTTTTGGTTCTGGCTTAGGCTCTGGTTTTGGTTCTGGCTTAGGCTCTGGTTTTGGCTCTGGTTTTGGCTCTGGCTTAGGCTCTGGTTTTGGCTCTGGTTTTGGCTCTGGCTTAGGCTCTGGTTTTGGTTCTGGCTTAGGCTCTGGTTTTGGTTCTGGCTTAGGTTGTGGTTTTTCATTTTCCTTGATAAGCACAACATTTTTATTCCATTCAACAACTGGTTTTTCTGTTTCTTTCTTAACAGGATCCTTCACCAACTCAGGTGCTTCTGGTTTAACCGGTTCACTTGGTAAGACAGGTACAGTTTTATATTCTGGTTCTGTCGGTGGAACTGGTTTTTCTTTAACAGTTGGTACTTCTGTCAATTCTGGTTTTTCAGGTTTAACTGGAGGTGTTGGTTCTGTTGGTTTAACTGGCTCTTCACCTGGATCTTGAGGGAAGCCAACGTTTGAGTTGATAGAGAACCAATAGATAGTTGCTTCGCCTGTTGCGTTAGCACCTTTTGCTGTAAATTCAAGATGACCATCTTTCAAAATAACAGCAGCACCACCATAGTAAAGGTAAGGGCTCGTAGGATCATCCCAACCCTTAGTTTGACTTGAAGAGTCTGCATTAAATGTAGCACCTTGATCCATGTATTGGTTTTGTTCTTTAGCAGATACTTCTTTTGTAGATGAATCTTGGTCTACACTTGAATTTGGAAGTTTAATAAACTCTTTGTCACCAATGTTTACAGACTCAACGTGAGGAGTATCTTGGTGTTTCATTTTTGGTGTGTATCTCAAAACACCTGATGTAGCGTCTACAGTGTAAGAACCGATAACATCTGATTTATCACCAAATGTGTAATCTTCAGTACCAACTGAGTGACCATTTCCGCCACCAGATGCGTTCACTGTTGTAGCATCAACTGTTGTTTCTTCAGTTACTTTGAAGGCATCATCAACCCATGTTGCTTTTTGAGCAACAATTTTCAAAGGATTATCAGCATTGATATCAACTTCTGCACTACCGAAGTCAGCTTTACCGCTTTTCACAACAACGTTTGCACCATCGAGTTTTGGTTCACTTCCATCTGAATATGGATCCCAAGTTCCACGAACTGTATTGCCTTCGCTATCTTTAGCTTCAACAACTAGAGGACGAGGTTTGTCATTTTCAACATAAGATGCACCATTCCAGTGGTTAAGTGAGTTAAGGGCAAGGATTGCATTGTGTTGTGACAAATCAATTAATTGGTCATTTTCATCGTAAAACTCAATGTCAACACCAACAGTTACTGGGTTTTCAGTATCTGTTGAGCTACCAATTGTCATTGTAACTGCTGGATCGTTATAAATTTGAACGATTCCTTTTCCATCTGATGATGGAAGGCTCTTCACTTCGTATTTATAAACAACTTTTGCAATACGTTTTTCTTCGCTACCTTTTACAATTTTAGCTTGAGTAAGTCCTGTGTATGTCACATCAAATTTGTCTCCGACTTTTACAACTCCCCACTCAATTTCATTGTTGGCATATGGATTTGTAGTTGTCAAATCAGAATCTTGAAGATTCTTTGTTTCATACATTTTTGTAGCTTTCCCATCGCCGTACATACGAGAATGACCTTCTTTTGTCAAGTAAGTTGTTAATCCAGTTGTTTGGTGTGTGATTTTAGTTGTTTCGCCATCAGCAAGTTCTTCAGAGAGGAATGTCAAATCTTGTTTGTATTTCTCAGGATTTCCACCACGCTCTGCAACCATCGTATTGAAGGCATCTTTAGCATCATCGTATTGTGCTTTTTTCTTGTTGTAAATTTCAAGTTCAATCAAGTAAGCAGCTTGCGCTTCATCATAAACAGCTTTTTTAGTCTTGTATTCAGCTAATTTAGCTTCATAATCTGCTTGAGCTAATTTATTACTTTCAGTAGCTTCTTGATTTGCTGTTACAGATGCATTATATGCTGCAAGAGCTGTGTTATATTCTTCAAGCGCTTTTTCATAAGCAACACGTGCTTCTTCATTACTTTTTTCTACTGCTGTTTTTTCTGCTGTTTTTTCAGTCAATTCTTTTTCGTAAGCAGTAAGTTTTTCGTTGTAAGCTGCAAGCTCTTTATCGTAGTTTGCTTGTGTAGCAGCATTTTTAGCATCAACTTCAGCTTTTTCTTTTTCGTAAGCTTCTTGATTTGCTGCCACTTCAGCTTTATAATCAGCTACAGTTTTATTAATATCAGTAACTTGTTTTTCGTAATCTTTAGCAGCAGCTTCCTCAGAATCTTGCTTTTTAGTCTCAGTTTCTTTAACTTCAAGACCTTCATTTGTGGCAGCAGTTTTAGCTTCTTCCAACTTCTCTGGAACCGCAACTTCTTTTGTTTCTTCTCCAGCTACTGTTGTAGTTGAAGTAACAGGTGTAGTTGCTGATGAAGTTTCATCGGCAGATACTGTAGCAATACCTGCAACAGCAATACCTGCAACAGCAATAACTGTTGCGACTGCAACAGAACCAAAAGCAACTGAGGTTTTTCTCAAGGCATACTTAATCGTTTTATTATTCTTTAACGATGACATGACAAACTCCTTTTTAATTGTTTTTTATTTATGCTTCTCAAGCAAAAAGAATTTTTGTTCTTCGACGTCGGAAAAATCGTAACAAAAATTATTTTAAAAGTCAAGTATTTTTATTTGTTTTTTTACTTTATTTTCAGGAGTTTTTTATTTTGATTTCAAAAAGTTTACGTTATTGTTGACATTTTCCTATGATATGTCGTATAATTTCAACTAACAAAATTTAATGATTGGGGGATATAATGAAATTTTCAAATAACTTTTCTCAAGAAAAAGGTCATGGCTATTTCCGTAAGCGAAATAAAGTACTTGTATCTATGATTACGGTCTTTGGTTCCTTGATGTTAGGTTCTGTTGCTATGGCAGATGAAGTTGCTTCTACTACAACTTCAACAACAAACGTAACAACATCAAGTCAACCAGCCACTAGTACTGAAACCACTAGTGAGCAACCTACTACAACAACTAGTGAGGAAAACCCAAAGACTTCCTCAAGTGAAGAGACATCATCTTTGCCTCAAACTGCAAGTGCCACTGAACCAACAACTCGTAGTACTTCAGCGGCAACAAGTACTTATAACACACCAAAAATCCAAAACGATGTAACATTTAATAAGGCCACATATAAAAGTGGTGAGGATGTTAGCATCTCAATCAATAATCCTGACGTAACTTCGTCTGATTTGACAGTGTCTCATTTAGACAAAGTTATTTATGAGTTGAAAAATGCTCCAGGAAATTCACTTGTCATTCCAAGCTCTGTTTTCTCTCCAAACTCTGGCTATCTCATTGACGTCATCGGAAAGAATGCTGATGGAAAACAAGAATTTCACAAGGTGGCTGGTCTATCAGTTGAAGATGATTGGACTGTATATCCACGTTATGGTGTTGTAGCAGGTTCAAAAGACAATCACAATTCGATCACTAAAGAGCAAGTGGAAGGATATAAAAATAGTATTGACCAATTGGCCAATATGCACATCAATAACTACTTCTTCTACGACGTTTATAATACACCTGCCAACCCATTCCCAGCTAATGTTGAACGATTCACACAAGATTGGGCTACTTTCTTGATTCCGAAAGGTGAGACTGACCCCGAAAAACGTAAAACATACTTACCAGTTATTGACACAGATGCCGTTAAAGAGTTGGTTTCTCATGTCCATTCGACTGGTGCTAAAGCTATGCTTTATAACATGATTTACGCTGTGTCTCTTGATGAAAAAATCCCAGACCAAGTAAAAAGTGCTATCGTACGTAACTTACAAGATCACTTCAACTTTGGAAAGACTGGTGATATTACTGCAACAGACATCCAACAATTTCTTGATCCAGGAGATCCGAACTGGCAAAACTTTATCATCAATGTGATGTTAAAAGCCATGAAAGAAGGTGGCTTCGATGGTTGGCAAGGGGACACTATGGGGACTAACTTGGTTGAAAAAGTTAACGAACCTGGAAAAGCTTTCTCTTTAAGTGAAAACTATCCAAAACTAGCCGCAGCTGCAACAGAGGCCCTCAAAAAAGAAGGCTATGACTTCATGATCAACGATATCTCTACTGGAGATGCTGATCGATTAGGAAAAACCAATGTCTCTGCACCTTACGCGGAAGTTTGGGGAGATAGCATCGCCTATGATTCTACCTATCAAGCCTTAACACGCTTGACTGAGCGTATGCGAGATTTATACAACGGAAAATCTCCAATTATCGCTGCTTATACTCACCGTGAAAAAAATGCAGCAAAACTCAGCAAAGACAATGAATTACTAACAGATGCAATTATTGCAGCAAGTGGAGGTTATCATATGACCACTGCTGCTCTCAATACATCTCAAGATGAAAAAGGTTTTGGTGTTATTCAGGCTGAATGGTACCTCAATCAAAACTTACCAGTCAATGCTGATTTTGCTAATGCAGAATTTAACTACCAAGAATTTATCGTTGCCTACCAAGAACTCCTTCGTGGACGCGACACCTTGGCGCATGATACTCGTCGGATTGTAGACAATACAAATGTACTGGTCAACGGCAACTTCATCGGATCCAACCTGGATAATGCTGACGGGGTTCAACCTGGAACTGTTTATACCATTACAAAAGAAACCAAGACAGGTGATCGGATTGCTCACTTGATCAATTTGGTCGGCATTACCGAAAATAAATGGAACAGCGCTGTTAACTCCACTACCAAACTGACTAACATCCAAGCTTTTGTACCACTTGGTAAAATTTCAAAAGATCAGGCCGAACATGCGAATATCTACTGGGCTACCCCAGATGCAGTAGATGGAAAGTATAATATTAAACTTCGCGAAACTACTGCTAATGTATATTATGATAGCGGGGCTGGTCAATGGATGGCTGCAATTGATGTTCCTAGCCTGGATGTATGGGATATGCTCTATGTCAAACTTAATGAAGTTGCCCGTGTTATTTATCAAGATGAAAATGGTAAAGAACTGGAACGTTCAAGCGACTTTGTTGGCCATACTGGTGAAAAGATTGACTACTCAACAAAAGATACGATTGCTAAATACCTGAAACAAGGTTATAAACTAGTTGAGAACGAATTTGATAAAAATGGACCAGTAAAATTTGACCGAGATGCTTCAAACATTAATGGTGATGGCGTACAGGAATTCATTGTTCGCTTTACACCAAAAATTGTAGATTTTTCTGAAACACAACCAATTCGAGTTGGCCAAGTTGTTCCAGGAGATACCGATGGTAGCATCTATCCAACTCCTAAAGCTCCAAATGGAAAATCTATTAGTGATCTCAATCATTTATCAGAAAAAGTAACTCGTACTATCACTTATGTTACTAAAGATAAGAATGGTAACAATCGTCAAGAAGCTGACATCGTTTCAAAAACAGATAGTTTAAACTTTAGCCGAAAAGGAACTATCAATTTGGTAACTGGAGAAACAACACTTGAAGATTGGGTGACTAAAGACGGTACTACTTTCGCAGATTATGAAAATCCAGTCAAAAATGGATATGTTGTCGTATCTAAAGAATCAAATGCAACAATCTCTCCTGATCTTAATAAATCTGGAGGTCATACTGGAATCCTAGCTGAATCTGATGACATTTCTGATATTGTTGTCTACCGACCAGTCGGTGTTTATACAATTAGTTATGCATCAGGAAAAGAACCATCAAATGCTATTAAAGAGATTCCATATTTAAATGATTCTTCTAATCCAACTGCTATTTCAGCGCCAACTGCAACTTTACCATATATTGAAGGGTTAGAACCAAAAGATGCTCGTGGACAAGTCTTAAACCTTGTGGATCCTCTTGACGAGACCAAAGGCTATCTTCTTCCAAGCCCTGATTCTCCAACAGCTGATACTACTATTACCTATGCCATCACCAAAGGATCTGTCAGAGTACGATTCCTCACTGAGGGAAGTGACACTGATCTGCAAGAGGCGCAAGACCTTGTGACAGAGGTAGATTCCGGCACCAAGTACACCAGTGAGGCCCCAACAGAAATCACAAAAGATGGTCGTATCTACCATCTAGTTGGCCACCGTGCTGATTCTGCTGATCCAAGTGGCACAGTCACTAAGGGAATGAAAACGGTCATCTATGATTACAAGTTAGCTACGGGGACGGTCATCGCGCGATTTGTCATCCAAGATACGAGCACTGAATTGCAACCAGAACTTGCGGTTGCAACGAATGTGGACAATGGAACCCATTACGTCGCTAGCGCACCAGATGAGATCTCCTACGACGGCCACATTTACGAACGGATCGGTGCAGCTGATCAAACTGGGAAGGTAGAAGTGGGGACAACCATCTTGATCTTTGCCTACAAGGTCAAAGAAATTCCTACTCCACAACCATCCCCAGAAACAGAAAAAGAAGAAACAGTTAGCCCTCTTCCTTCCGTGACAAAAGTAAACACGACTGATGCTCATGAAGAAAAGGGATCACCACTTCTTACTAATAAAGAAGAGGAGAAACCTCTTGAAACTACAAGCCAAACAGAGGAACTCCCTGAAGTTGTTCCTAACACCACTCAAGAAGGAACTCACCTACCTGCAACAGGTGAAGAAACCTCTCAGCTAGCCCTACTTGGACTTGGCATCTTGGCAGGTTTGGCCAGTCTTATCTCTTACAAAAAGAAACAAGAGTAGCTCTAAAACAAAAAGAAACTTCCTATGGAATTCTGTTCCAAGGAAGTTTTTTTATATTTATACAACTCATTCAGAGTCTAGATCCCATTTATGAGGGCGACTGACGACAATAAGGGTGTGAAGTACTACCACTCCAAACCCTACTGTATTCCAATTCAAAGTGGCTTCATTTCCCTTGTTGCCGGCAGTTTGAAAGATCAAATTGCTTTACTAGTATACTGTTTTCTCTACTTCAAGTCAATGGATATTCGCTGAAACTAGTAACAGAATGAAATGACTAATCGAATAATTTCTGAAACATTTCATAATATATACGCAATTTTTTCTAAGCTTTTAACACCAAACAAAGAGGCCTTGCTCTTTCGAGCAAAGCCTCTTCCTGTTGGATCTAAAATTGTCACCTCATCAACAAGTTTGCTGATGTCACCTCAATTTTAGTCTTCGCGTTTTTTACGTTTTGCAAGTCCCGCAAGGCCAACCAAACCAAGTGCAGCACCTAACAATGCAGCAGATGCTGATTGTTCTTCACCAGTTTCAGGAAGTGCTGGAGCTGGAGGAGTTGTAGGTGTTGGCGGTGTTGGCGGTGTTGGCGGTGTTGGTGGTGTTGGTGGTGTTGGTGGTGTTGGTGGTGTTGGTGGTGTTGGTGGTGTTGGTGGTGTTGGTGGTGTTGGTGGTGTTGGTGGTGTTGGCGGAATAACAGTGTTATTAAACTCTGTATCTTCTGGCAACTTAGTAGTAGCTACTATTACCTTACCTGCTTTATTCACCACGATACTAACAGTTGCAACCATCTTATCGTATACAACGCTAGAATCTGTGCCACGGATTTCTTCTACATGATAGAGATGAGTTCCTTCTTCACCACGTTTGAATTCAAGAGCAGTTACTTCTTTTCCTTCTTTATTAGTATATTTAACTGGAGTGAATTTAATGTTTCCATTAGCATCATTTGTTACTGTTGTAATCACAACACCATCTTTGTCTTTAAGCACAAAGCTGAATTCGTTGGCTTTAAGTACACGGCCTTCCAAACGTTTCGTGAAGTTGAATTCTACTGAAACAGGGATGTTCACAACACGTTTTTCAGTTGGTTTGTTTGGTTTCTTCACTGTCTTGCTTGTTGGATCGTATTGATGTACGATTTGAGCCGCAGTGTTTTCAATGTCCACACCATCTTTAACAGTATCTTTCACTGTTGCTGGGATATCGAACTTGTAGTAACGTCCAAACGCAAACTTAGTTGTGTCGATCACTGGAGTATTTTCTGCGTCTCCAAGTGACTTAGTCAAGTCCGCTTTAGAAGTTGCAGAGATCACACCGTTTTCAACTTTGATATCAAATTTAGCAGTCACATCTTCGCCTGTTACAGAGTCGTAAGCTTTGATGTTTGCAACATTGATGTCAAGTTTGTCTTCTTCGTAGTCATCAGTAACACCAACAGATTGGATGTTGTGCGCTTCAGTGAACTTAGTTGTATCCAACCACACTTGGTAAACAACCTTATCGCCACGTTTCACAGTCTTAGTATTGATGTTTGCTGCTTCATTATTATCAGCCTTATCAGCGTAAGGATTTGCGTTTGTTTCCGCAACCTTGTCTGCCAATTCTTTATCATCATCAAGAAGTGATTTACCAGTAAGGTCGAATTTCTCAGCGTTCAAGATGTATTTCTCTGGGTTGAACTCTGGGGTTTCTGGAGGAGTCACCTTGTTGTTAAATTCTTTATCCGCAATGTCGCCAACTTTCGCGATCAGAACTTTAGCTGTTCCGTCGTGTGAAACTGTGACTGTCACATTCGCTTTCATTGTGTCGTATGTAACGGTTGCGTCTGTTCCTTTAACTTCTTCTACTGTGTAGTTGTGAACGCCTTCTTGACCTTTTTTGAACTCAAGTTTAGAGAACTTAACGTTACCATCTTTATCGTTCTTCACAGTTTCAAGAGTCTTACCTGTTGAATCTTTAAGAACGAAGCTGAATTCGTTGGCTTTAAGCTCACGGCCTTCCATACGTTTAGTAAAGTTGAATTCCACTTCAACTGGCACGCTGTTGACACGTTTTTCAGTTGGTTTGCTTGGTTTTTCAACTTTCTTAGTAGTTGGGTTGTAGTAGTTGACTACTTGAGCCGCAGTGTTTTCAATATCTACACCACCAGGAACATCAGCTTTCACTGTTGTTGGGATGTCGAACTTGTAGTAACGTCCGAATTCGAACTTAGTAGTGTCAATAACTTGTGTGTTTTCCGCATCGCCAAGTGACTTAGTGAAGCCATCTTTAAGGGTTGCAGTGATCACACCGTTGTTCACAGTAATATCGAATTTATCTGTTACTTCTGCGCCTGTTACTGAATCGTAAGCTTTGATCTTAGTAGAATCAAGTTCCAATTTAGCTTCATCGTAGTCATCTGAGATTCCTACTGATTGGATGTTATCCTTGTTAGCTGCGTCGAATTTAGTTGTATCAAGCCATACTTGGTAAACCAACTTGTCGCCACGTTTAACAGTCTTGGTATTGATGTTTTCTGCTTCGTTGTTGCCTGTTTTGTCTACATATGGATCTGTATTTGTTTCACCATATTTATCAGTCAACTCGTCATCATCATCAACGAGCTTGTCGCCTGTGATATCGTATTTCTCTTCAGAAACAACATATTTCTCTGGTTGGAACTTAGGTTCTTCTGGAGGACGAACTGTGTTATTGAATTCTTTATCAGCTGGTTCTGTCACGTTTGTGATCAAGGCTTTGGCTGTACCATCATGAGAAACAGTAACAGTTACAACAGCAGCCATTGTGTCGTACTCAACAGTTGCGTCTGTACCCTTAACCTCTGTTACAGTATACTTGTAAGTACCTTCTTGACCCTTCTTGTATTTAAGGGCAGTAACAGTTTCACCAGCTTTATTAGTGTAATCTACTGGGGCAAACTTGATCTTACCAGCTGCATCGTTGGTTGCAGTCGCAATCACAACATTGTCGCTGTCTTTCAACTCGAATGTGAATTCGCCAGCTTTCAAATCACGGCCTTCCAATTTCTTAGTGAAGTTGAATTCTACTGAGATCGGAACACTGTTAACACGTTTTTCAGTTGGTTTGTTTGGTTTTTCAACCGTCTTGCTTACTGGGTTGTAGTAGTTAACAACTTGTGCTGCCTTGTTTTCGATATCTGCACCAGCTACAACATCGTCTTTCACTGTTGCTGGAATATCGAACTTGTAGTAACGTCCAAATTCGAACTTAGTTGTATCAATGATTTGAGTATTTTCAGCGTCTCCGAGTGACTTCGTGAAGCCATCTTTGAGGTTCGCTGTCAGAACACCATTGTTATCAGAGATATCGAATTTCGTCGTAACGTCTGCACCAGTAACTGAATCGTAAACCTTGATATCTGAAGCATTAACAGTCAATTTATCCTTGTCGTAGTTATCTGTGATTCCTACTGTTTGGATATTGTCTTTGTTAGCTGCATCAAATTTAGTTGTATCCAACCATACTTGGTAGTAAAGTTTTTGACCACGTTCAACTGGTTTCGTATTCAAGTTTTCATCTTCGTTGTTGGCAGTTGTATCGACATATGGATTTGTATTTGTTTCACCATATTTATCTGTCAATTCAGAATCGTCATCAACGAGCTTAGTACCTGTAATATCGAATTTCGCTTTAGAAACAACGTATTTCTCTGGTTGGAACTTAGGTTCTTCTGGTGGAGTTACTGTATTATTGAACTCTTTATCAGCAGCGTCTGTTACGTTGGCAACAATTGCTTTAGCTGTACCATCATGTGAAACAACCACTTTAACAGTAGCAACCATTGTGTCGTATTTGACAGTTGCATCTGTACCAGGAGTTTCTTCTACTGTGTAGTTGTAAGTCTTACCAAGATCATCACGACCGAATTCGAGAGTCTTGAAGACGATCTTACCAGCAGCGTCATTCTTCACGCGCTCAACTTCAACGCCGTCTTTCTTCAATACGAATTCGAATTCGTTGGCTTGAAGTTCACGACCTTCCAAACGTTTCGTGAAGTTCATTTCCACTGGAACTGGAACGCTGTTGACACGTTTTTGTGTTGGTTTTTCAGGTTTTTCAACTGTCTTGCTTACTGGGTTGTAAACGTGAACTGTTTGGTTGGCTGTATTTTCAATATCAGCACCAGCTTTAACAGATTCTTTCACAGTTGCTGGAATATCAAATTTATAGTAACGTCCAAATTCGAACTTAGTTGTGTCGATAACAGGAGCATTGACTTTATCTTTGATAAATTCACCTTTAGAAGTTGCAGTGATCGTACCATTTTCAACTTTGATGTCGAATTTATTGGTTACTTCTGCACCAGTTACTGCATCATATGCTTTGATGTCCGCTGCATTGACATCCAATTTATCAGCATCGTATGTATCAGATACACCAACGTATTGGATGTTATTCGCTTCAGTGAATTTAGTTGTATCAAGCCATACTTGGTAAACCAATTTAGAACCACGTTTAACTGTCTTAGTATTCAAGTTTTCTGGTTCGTTGTTGTTTGTCTTGTCTACATATGGATCTGCATTTGTTTCAGTGTATTCATTTGTCAACTCATCGTCGTCATTCATCAACTTGTTACCAGTGATGTCGTATTTCTCTTTAGAAACGACAAATTTTTCTGGTTGGAATTCTGGAGTTTCTGGAGGAGTGACTTTGTTGTTGAATTCTTTATCTGCAGTACCATCAGTAGCGTTACCGTTGGCATCTTTACCACCAGTTGATGTAACGTTTGTAACAGTTGTCAATGAGTGACCGTTCTTGGCAACTTCAACTGTAACAGTTGCTTTCATTTGGTCGTAAGTCATTCCAAATTCTTTATCTGCAGGAATCACTTCTTCTACTGTATACGTATGAGTACCAACTTTCGTATTGTCGAATGACAATTCTGAGAAGGTTACGTTACCAGCAACATCATTTTTCACTGTTTCAACTTCGTTACCAGTAGCATCTTTCAATACGAAGCTGAATTCACCGGCTTTCAATTCACGGCCAGCCAACTTCTTAGTGAAGTCAAATTTTGTTACAACTGGAGAAACCACATAGTTGTTAAACTCAGTGTCTTCTGGCATTGTAACAGCTGCGCTCAAGAGACCTGTAGCTGCATTTTTGGTTACATTAACGGTTACGACTGCGTTCATTGGATCGTAGTCGATGTTTGTATCTGTTCCAGCTTTTTCGCGCACAGTGTAAGTGTGTTCACCTACAGCGTTGTATTCAATCGCATCAAATGTAATAGATCCATCAGCTTTATTTTTCTTAGTTTGGATCACATTGCCATTTTCAAGCAATTCGAATGTGAAGGCATCTGCTTCAAGTGCTTTACCTTCAAGACGTTTAGTGAACTTGAATTGAGCTTGCGTAGCAGCAGGTGTGAAGGTATTGTTGAACTCTGTATCTGTTGGAAGAGTTGCAACAGCAGTAAGCGCATGGCCTGACTTCGTAACAGTTACTGTTACGTTCGCTTTCATTGGGTCATACGTCATACCTGCTTCAGAACCTTGAACTTCTTCTACAGTGTACTTGTGATCACCCACTTGAGCGTTTGTAAATGTCAAGGCATCGAAACGAACACGTCCGCTAGCATCGTTTTGTTTTGTTTGAAGGACTTTACCATCTTTGTCTTTCAATACAAAGCTAAATTCGCCGTCTTTCAAGTCACGACCTGCAAGAGCCTTGCTGAAGTCGAATTGAGCAGTCACAGGAGCCACAACGTGGTTGTTGAATGTCTTGTCATCCGCACCAGTTGCTTCACCGCCTGTTGAAGTCATTTCAGTCTTGGCACTCAAAAGACCTGTTGCAGCATCTTTCGTAACAGTTACTTTCACGCCGATTGTCATTTCATCGTAGTCTACATCGGCATTGTTGCCTTTCACTTCTTTAACAGTGTAGTTGTAGACACCTTCTTTATCAAATGACAATTCGCTAAAGTTAATCTTACCGTTAGCTTTATTGGTAACAGTTTCATTAACATTGTTATCACCAGTCAAGGTAAAGCTGAAATCACCAGCATTCAAGTTACCGTTTGAAAGTGATTTATCAAAGTCAAGATTTACTTTCACCGCACCTGGAGTGAAGGTATTGTTGAACTCTGTGTCCTCTGGAAGCATATTAAATGCTTTAAGTACATGACCTTCCTTCGTAACAGTAATGGTCACTTCAGCCTTCATTGTATCGTAAGTCATACCAGCTTCTTTATCTGCTGGAATCACTTCTTCAACTGTGTAATTGTGAGTACCAACTTGAGCTTTTGTAAATGTCAAGTCGTCAAAAGCGATCACACCATTTGCTTTGTTCTTTTTCGTTTGAATAACATTTCCAGATTCATCTTTAAGAACGAAAGTAAACTCATCATCTTGTAACTTACGACCTGCAAGAGCCTTACTGAAGTCAAACTTAGTCTTAACTGGAGCTACTACGAAGTTGTTGAACTCTTTATCTTCTGAAGGAGGTAAAGAAGGATTTTTAGGCTGACCATTTTCATCCTCGCCTTTAACTGAACTATAAGAAACGCTTGCATTCAAACTGCCATTTTCTTCCTTAACTGTGACTGTCATGGTAACTTCCATGTCATCATAGTCAACATCAGCATCTGAACCCGCAACCTCTGTAACTTTGTATGTATATGTCCCAGCTTTAGTGAATGAAAGCTCTCCAAATGTAACTTTTCCGCCTTGGTTAGTTACCGTCTCTGTGTGTGAGGCAGTATCACCCGTTGAAGTAATCTTAAAGCTGAAATCGCCATCATTAAGCGAACGTTTGTTTTCTGCATTTAAATCACTAAGAACTTTAGTAAATTCAGGCTTAACCTTGATGGTTTCTGTCTTGTCGTAGTAGTAGATTGGTTGTTTGTATGGTGTCAAGGAGTTGAGCAAGTCAACGTTGGTACCAATACCTCCTACTCCACGTTCCAATTGTGAATTTGGTGAAAGGTGACCGATATTGTCTCCCAAGAAAGGAACAAAGACTGTCTTATACGGAGTGTAGTTAGCAGCCCATTGGAAATCGAACGGAACTGTCTTACCATTTGGATGATTAACGCCGTCAGTACCAGTGAAAGCTATTGTATTAAGAGGTGATTTCTTAACAACTAGTTCTCTAGTATTCGCTTCTCCCGGCTTGATTGGTTTGGTTTCTGCTAAAAGCATATAACCATCCGTGTTTAAAGTACCATCTGAACGTTTATTTTGTTGCTTTGGATCTAGAAGGTAAACACGAACCACTACAGATCCATCTTCACCAACGATTTCCTTGATACGTTTAATCCCAGCACGCTCAGCATCCATGAATTTGGTACCAACGGTGTAAGGACGGCTTACATAACCAGAAGTTGTATCTGGATCAGCTGTTTGATATAGGGTATAAGCTGTTTCTCTAGTAATTTTATCCGTGAGTTTTTCAGTCTTTGTAAATTGACGTTCTCCAGAAGCTGTGAAGTTTTGACCTTCCTTCGCTTTCAGAGTATATTTGGCTAACTCAGTTTCACTTCCATTTTCTTTATAGTCCTGAGTTGTAACAGACTTACCAGTTTCCTTGTAGGTAGGGTTTTTCTTGTCAACAAGTTTATAGTAAGTAGTCTTTTCAACAGTAACAGGAATCTTAAAGTTTGTATCCGTAACTTCACGACCATTATAAGCAGGTTCAACTGCATTCAAAATATCGTTTGAGTTACGTGCAGAATATACAGCCATATAATGAGCTTGTTCAGCTTCAGTAAGATTATGACCAGGAGCTACCAAAGCTTGAATCGCTGGACCAACTTCAAATCCCATTTGAATAAATGGTTGGTCTGTCTTACCAGGACCTTGACCAGCACCTGCTTGATAGTCTACTTGTAGGGTCAACTCATTATTAGATTTTGGAGTGGTCGTAGTGAATTTTTGAATACCACTAGTTGCAGTGACAGTATGTGTTTCAACTACATTACCCGTATTCTTATCAATCAATTCAACCGTAGTATCGGTGGAAGTACCAAACGTCTTATAAGCACGCGCATAATAGTTTGTATTATAACGGGCATTGAATTTTGTCAGATTCCAGATACCAAAAGTATAGAAGTCACCTTCTTTAGCTTGGTAACCAGCAGGAATTGTTTGAGAGTGCACAGATGCTCCGTTAGGATCTGTCATGTCTGGATCAGCAGCGACTTTATCAGCTATAGCCGTTATAACATCAATCGGTGCTACATTATGGTCTGTCAATGCACGACGTCCACGACGACGGCTACTTGTTGCCAAAGCTCCACCATTAGTCATATCAGTTGCTGCTCGATCGAGTACTACACTGCGATCTTCTGTTGCAGAATCTGGTTTAGGAGCTTCAGTACCACGAAGTAATGCTGGCTGCGCTGTAGGTTTGAGGGCTACTGGTGTTGCTGGTTCTTCACTTGCAGCTGCTCTTTCTGAGCTTTCATCTGCTGCAACACGAGTTACAGTAGGTTTTTCTGTAGTAGCTGTTGTTGTAGAGGCTGGTTTAGAGCTTGACTCTTTTTTCTTCTCTACAGGTTTGCTGGTTTCTGATGACGCTGTCGTTTTTGGAGCTTCTTCAGATTTTTTAGTTTCAGCCTTTTCTTCTTTTTTAGCTTCTGCTTTTGCTTCCTTGTTTTCTGTAGCAACTGGTTTCTCAGTTCCTTCAGATTTTTCAGTCGCTGAAGCTGGTGCTTCCGAAGTTGCAGCAGAATTAGAAAGGTCTACTTTCGGTGCTGGTGCTCCCACACCATAGACTGGGGAAGCAGCTGGTGCTTCTGCTTGACTTGACTCTGGTGTAACAGGTTGTGCTGCTTCTGAAGCTGCTGTTCCCGCAGATTCAGAGGCTGTTGTTGCTTCATCCGCTGATGCAAATTGAGCTCCTGCAGCAAAGAGTGCTGTTCCTAAAAGAACTGAACAAACCCCAATGCTATATTTTCGCAATGAAAAGCGCTGGCGCTTATTAAATACATCCTTCATTTATAGGATCTCCTTTTCCATATTTCATGATTCCATGATACAAATGAAATTGTAACATTCTTGATAACAAGAGTCAATCTGGTGAAATTAAAATGTAATGTTTTTGTAAAAATGTCATATTATACCACATATTTTTTAAAAATTTGTGTCAAATTGTCACATTTCTTCCTATTTGGTTCACTTTTTTTACACCAAAAAAAGAAAAGTACAGGAAAACTAAGATCGTTCTGTCTTCCTATACTCTTCTATATCATTATTTCACTTCTGAGATCAATCCGGTGTCCACATCATACACAGCTCCCGAAATAACGACGTCCTCTGGAATCAAAGGAGAAGCCTTTAAAAGCTCCATATCCTCGCGGACACTCTCCTCAATATCTTGAAAAGGAAGGAAATCGCGATCTCCTACATCCACACCCAGTTCTTTCTTGAGATGCTGACGGAAGCCTTCGTTTTCAAAGGTCTGTGCACCACAGTCTGTATGGTGCAAGACCACAATTTCACGGGTTCCCATTTGCTGCTGGGAAATGACCAAGGAGCGGATCATATCATCGGTCACGCGCCCTCCAGCATTCCGCAAAATATGGGCATCTCCAAGAGCCAGACCTAGTGCAGGCGCCACGTGAAGACGGGAATCCATACAGGTCACAATGGCTACCTGTGTTTTGGGCTTAATCGGAAGACGGAGCTCTCCATGTAGCGCCACATAAGCTTGGTTGGCTGTTAAAAAATTATCAAAATAAGACATGGTCTCTCCTTCATTCCTTTGAAATTCAAATTATCTATTATTTTACCATATCCGATCCTTTCTGTCAGGAGATACCTCCTGTCATCTGTCACATCTGAAAAAAAGCCTTAAACTTCCCGTTTAAGACTTTTCTACTATTTAAATACTTTCTTCAAGACTTCAGCTAGTGTACTCACACCGACCACTTGGATCCCCGATGGCGTCGTGATCCCCGTCAGAGAATTTTTCGGAACATAAATCTTGGTAAAACCGAGCTTGGCAGCTTCATTGATCCGTTGTTCAATCCGGTTGACCCGGCGAACTTCTCCTGTCAAGCCCAACTCTCCGACGAAACATTCCTGCGGGTTGGTTGGTTTGTCCTTGTAGCTCGAGGCAATGGCAACTGCAACCGCTAGGTCGATAGCCGGCTCATCCAACTTAACTCCTCCAGCAGACTTAAGATAGGCATCCTGATTTTGAAGCAAGAGGCCTGCGCGTTTTTCCAACACCGCCATGATGAGACTGGCCCGATTGAAATCAAGCCCCGTTGTCGTCCGCTTGGCATTTCCAAACATGGTTGGTGTCACCAAGGCCTGCACTTCAGCTAGAATCGGACGAGTCCCCTCCATGGTCACAACGATGGACGATCCAGTCGCGCCATCCAGGCGTTCTTCTAGAAAGACCTGACTGGGATTGAGGACCTCAACCAGTCCACCTGATTGCATCTCAAAGATCCCAATCTCATTGGTGGAGCCAAAGCGGTTCTTGACCGCTCTCAGGATCCGGAAGGTGTGGTGGCGTTCGCCCTCAAAGTAGAGGACCGTATCCACCATGTGTTCCAGCATCCGAGGACCCGCCAAGGTTCCTTCCTTGGTTACATGCCCCACGATAAAGATAGCAATGTTATTGGTCTTAGCCAGCTGCATGAGCTCAGCCGTCACCTCGCGTACCTGAGAGACCGACCCCTGCACCCCTGAAATCTCAGGAGACATGATCGTCTGAATAGAGTCAATGATCAGAAAATCAGGCTGGATGCGCTCTACTTCTGCCCGGACACTCTGCATATTGGTCTCGGCATAGAGGTAAAACTCGCTATCGATATCTCCCAATCGCTCTGCACGGAGTTTGATCTGCTGGGCCGACTCCTCTCCACTGACATAGAGAACCGTTCCTACTTGAGACAACTGGGTCGACACTTGGAGAAGCAGGGTCGATTTCCCAATCCCTGGATCTCCCCCGATGAGAACGAGACTCCCTGGGACCACTCCTCCACCGAGTACACGGTTGAATTCCTCCATCTCCGTCTTGGTCCGGTGAACATTGATAGAGGTCACGTCCGCCAATTTCATGGGTTTGGTCTTTTCACCCGTCAAGGATACCCGTGCATTCTTGACCTCTGCGACCTCGACCTCCTCGACAAAAGAAGACCAAGAACCACAGTTGGGACACCGTCCTAGATACTTGGGTGAATTATAGGCACAATTTTGACAAATAAATGTCGTTTTTTTCTTTGCGATGATAAACCTCTTTCTAAATCTCTATCTCACACTCAATCACTTGGCAAAAATCAATCTTCTCATTTGGCACAAACTGGCGCATAAGCATTCCGTGAGTTACAATGATAATAGTTTTATAATTTTTATATTTTTCCAAAGCTCTTAAAAAACGATGACGCATCTCTAGATCAGTTTCATAGCGATAAGGAGAATCTTCAGATAAAGCTCCTTGATGTTTTAGATAATATTCATGAGCTACCAATACACTAGTTAAATCAGAGTTAGTGCCATCTAAGTCTGGACGCCACTCATGAAAAAACGGCTCCACAAACAAGTCCAATCCTGTTTCAACTGCTATATAATGTGCTGTTTCTAAAGCCCTCGTCACAGACGATGAAATAATAATCTCTGCCTTTCCAAAACATACAGTTTTAGCAACTTCTTTTGCCAGACTGCGACCTTTTCCTGTCAATGGTGCTAAATCACGACCAAAACCACTATAGAGTTGGGGATTTTCAAGTTTATCAAGCATACTATAATCTGGCTCCCCATGACGGACAAAGATAATCTTCATCTTATTTCCCTGTACTTCCAAAGCCACCAGTCCGCACGCCATCAGCCTCATCTCCATCTGCAATTAAGAAAGGAGCAAAGACAGCTTGAACCACACGTTCACCGACTTCAAGGACTACTTCCTGGTCGGTAATATTTTTCATCTGAGCAAAGATATGGCCTTCATTTCCTGGATTTCCGTAGTAGTCTCCATCGATAACCCCCACAGAGTTGATTAAGACCAGGCCTTTTTTGCGAGGGTTAGAGGAACGGTCATAAAGATAGAGCACCTCACCCGCTTGCATATAGGCCTTGACCCCAGTTGGCACGAGGACGATTTCTCCTGGTGCAATGACCGTGCGTTCTGCCACCTTTAAGTCGTAACCAGCTGCGTGTGCTGTCTCCCGTTTTGGTAACAAGTCCTGATTGGTATAGCTTGATACAAGTTCAAATCCACGAATTTTTGTCATCTTCATTCCTCTTTCATTCTATATAGTTTCCATCTCTTCTATTATACCATCACTTTGCCCTAGCGTCTCCCCTCTACTACTATTCGTATTTTTAAAAAGAATTCTCTTCAATCTGGAAGTTACATATTGTTTTCATGTTTTTTTCTGAAAACAAAACGCTATCATGACTGATATGACATATAATTTGTGCTAAAAAATGCTATTTTATGCTTGAAAATAAGCTTTATTTTTGCTATAATTCCCTGTGTAGGGAATAATTTTAAAAGCAAAATATTTTACCCTATAAAATTATTTTGTGGAGGTCGTGTCTCAGCATTCAATTCTTATTACCAACAGATAGGGTTTGAAATATCCAGATCTTTAAGAGTAATCAGGCATTGATGATTAGGCACTATTTTTTTATGAAAAGGGAAGATAAAATGAAAAAGAATAGGAATATTAAAATTTTCTCATTTGTCCTTTGTTTAGTGGCCATGCTTTTCGCTTTAGGTCTGAATCGCACTTCAGCTGAAACTCCTGAAGTTTCAGTAACTGGAAAATTCGTAGATACAATCAAAAATGTTAAGGTATCAAATAATGAAGGCGGAGTTCTCGACTGGGAATTAAAACAATGGGCTACATTCCGTCTTAATGCAGATTTTGATTTATCTGGAAAAAATGTTAAGGCAGGAGATCAAACGATAATTACGGTGCCTGATGCTATAATCATTAACTCTGATAATATTGAAATCAAGGATATCAATACAAATGAGGTGATTGCACATGCAAAACTAAGTGCTGATAACAAGTCCATTACTTTAACTTATACGGATTATGTTGAAAAACACTCAGATACTCACGGATCTTTCTTCTTCTATGCTCGTGTCGATTTCAAAAAACACCCTCAACAAGGAGAAATTCCAGTTGAGATTACGATTAATAAAGAAACAATACCTGCTGGTAAGGTATCATTTACTGGTATTGGCGATGGTGATCCGTCTCTTTTATCAAAGACTAGTTGGGTTAACGAGGGAGACAAAAGAGAGGTTCAATACACTATTTCAGTCAATCGTACAAAACAAAACGTCAAGAGTGTAACAATTGAAGATCACTTGAAATTTACAAATGCTAGCTATGTAAAAGATAGCATTAAGGTTATCAAAGGTAAATTCTCTTATGAAACCGGTGAATGGGTATTCTCAAACCGTGTTGATGTAACAGACCAACACAAGATTACAGTTAGTGAAGATGGACAATCTTTCGTTGTCAAATTAGGGGACATGACAGAAGAAGACCAATATCGTATTTCTTATAACGTACGTTTAAATTATGAACCCGTTGATGGCGAATTATTGAATAATGACGCTACATTAAAAGGTGAAGGTGTCGTTGTTAAAGAAGTGACAAATGGTGCTTTAGTTCAAATTGCTGGTGGTGCTGGTGTTGGTTATGTTTACTCAATCAACATCCATAAAGTAGATGAGGCGAATCAACCACTTAAGGGTGCTAAATTTAAAGTAGTTCGTCAAGCTAATAACCAAGTTATTGGTGAGTATGTATCAGATGATAATGGTAATATTGCTGTTAACAAACTGTTGAAAGATAAATATATCATCACCGAGGTTGAAGCACCATCAGGCTATGTCATCAAGGATGCAGATACAGAAGTTAATATTGAAGATTTTGGAACTGATCGTTCAGTAACTAAAACAATTGTGAATCCGAAAGATAAGCCAAAAGAAACACAAGCTACCATCGAACTAGAGAAAGCTCTTACCGGTCGTGCTCTAACAGATGGCGAATTCAGCTTTGAATTGTACGAGGGTGCAACTAAGCTTCAAACTGTTACCAACAAAAACGGAAAAGTAACATTTGCACCAATTGAGTACACCGAAGAAGGTGAACACACCTACACTGTTAAGGAAGTAGCTGGAAATACCCCAGGTATTACCTATGACAAGACTGATAAACAAGTAACTGTTAAGGTGAAAAAAGATGGCGACAACCTGAAAGCAGATGTGGCTTATCCAGATAATAAAACCTTCTCAAATACTTATACGGCTCCCCAACCAGCAAAAGCTAAAATTTCAGCTAGCAAGATTTTAGAAGGTGCTGAATTGAAGAATGGCGAATTCAATTTCCAATTGTTGGATGAAACCGGAAAAGTTCTTCAAACAAAACAAAATGCTGCAGATGGTACGGTAACCTTTGATGACATTTCATATTCATCAGAGGACGCAGGAAAAACCTTCCACTACACGATCAAAGAAGTTATTCCTGAAAGCAAAGCAAAAGGAATGACCTACGATGAAGGAAGTATTGATGCTACTGTAACTGTCACAAAAGATGATGCAAGCAATACACTCAAAGCTTCTGTGGCATATGGTGATAAAACATCCTTCACCAACAAATTAGTAACAACCTCAATTCCACCAACTCCTCCAACTGTTGACAAACCTGAATTGAAACTCTACAGCATCCAATTGCACAAAGTGAACCAAGAAGGGAAAGCTCTTGTTGGTGCCGTATTCGGTCTCTTTGAAGCCGATGGTACGACTCCTGTAGCAAATCCTTATGGTGCAGGTCAAGCAACTGCTACCTCTGATGCAAACGGTCTTGTAACCTTTACAGGATTAGAAGCAAAAGATTATGTAGTAAGAGAGCTTACAGCTCCAGACGGTTACCAATTATCAGATGAAGTCATCAAGATCGCAGCTAGTGATTTGGTTGCTTCAAACAGTGTAGTGGATAAAGGAAATGTCGTTAACAAACCGTTCACTTCAATTCCACCAACTCCTCCGACTGTTGACAAACCTGAATTGAAACTCTACAACATTCAATTGCACAAGGTGAATGCGGAAGGAGCCGCACTTGCTGGTGCAGTATTTGGTCTCTTTGAAGCTGATGGTACGACTCCTGTAGCGAACCCTTACGGACAAGGTCAAGCGACTGCAACTTCTGATAAGGATGGTCTTGTAACCTTCATTGGATTTGAAGCGAAAGATTATATCATCAAGGAATTGACAGCTCCAGCTGGCTATCAATTATTGAGCGATCCAATCACTGTTACAGTGGAAGACTATGTGAAATCTACAAACTTTGTAGTGGACAAAGGAAATGTCGTTAACAAGAAGACACCTCCAACACCTTCAACTGATAAACCTAAAGGAAATCATCCTTCTGGTAAACAATCAAAAGAAGGTAAGAAACAAGGCCTTCCTTCTACTGGTGAAACAGTAAGTACTGGACTTATTGCAGCAGGGCTTGCCCTTGCAGGTGCTGGAAGCATGCTCGTTGCTAAAAAACGCCACGAATAATTCTAAAACAGGTTTTCATCTAGCATTGCTAGATGGACCTGTTTTTTATTGATGACAGTCCTGTTTTCTGATCTTATTCCCGGTGTTTTTGCGCCCTTTCTAAGGCACAAAAAAGAGATCAGCTCAAGTCCAATCTCTAGCTTCATTATAATTCCTGTAATAAATAACGGAAGAGTTCTAAATTCCCTTTTTCTTCATTGACCAAGTATTCTGGATGCCACTGCAAGCCCATAATCCGATGGCCGTCTACTGCTTCAATCGCTTCGATGGTGTGATCGCGCGGATCAAAGGCGGTCGCACGGAAATTTGGTGCAAGATCCTTGATACTTTGACGGTGAACGGAATTGATCCGACTGGCCTGACCAAAGAGTTGCTCCACCACACTACCTTTTTTAGTCTCGATAGAATGGGAAGTCCCAAACGGAAGTCCTTGCCAATGTCCTTCAATCTCTTGGTTGAGTGTTCCTCCAAAAGCTACATTGATCAACTGAACCCCACGGCAGATTCCTAGAACCGGTTTGTTTTGGCGTACTGCTTCCTTCAGCAGGGCAAGCTCAAATTGATCGCGTTCGATATTGTAATCATCACTTTCGATGGTTTTTTCTTCGCCATAGAGACTAGGATCGACATTTTGGCCTCCACTTAAGATCAATTTGTCAATCGTTTCAACATAATCCTTAACCAAGGAAGGATCTCCCATCGGGATGACCATTGGAAGTCCACCTGCTTGACGGATCCCTTCCGCAAATTGACTAGACACGGAGGAATGAAGGTTTTTCCCTTCCGGGTCCACCGGACAGAGATTAGCGGATACTCCAACAATTGTTCTGCACATATTCATTCCTCCTTCATTTTAACTACTACTTATCTTACCACCCATTAGTGATAGTGTCTAATATGTATTTTTTAAAGCCGTGATAGATTTTATTTATCACCCTCACTTTCCTCACAAAACAATTGATGATTATACAAGTTTTTTTACCTATATTATGTTAAAATAGAGAGGAAAATAGAATCGTCCTTCAAGGCGCACATTAGGCTGTTTCGAAGGCGCAAGCGCTAGATTACTAGCCTTGTTGAAAAAATAGACATAGAAATGGAAGATACAATGGAAAAACAAACCGTTGCAGTATTGGGTCCTGGTTCATGGGGAACAGCCCTTTCACAAGTCCTCAATGATAACGGCCATGAAGTCCGTCTCTGGGGAAATATCCAAGAACAAATCGATGAAATCAATACCGCTCATACCAATCAACGCTATTTCAAAGACATCGTTATTAGCGATCAAATTACCGCTACGACCGATCTGACAGCTGCTTTGGACGGTGTGGATGCTGTCCTTTTTGTCGTTCCTACAAAGGTGACCCGCTTGGTCGCTAAACAAGTTGCTGAAACACTGGATCACCCTGTCACAGTCATGCACGCTTCTAAAGGATTAGAACCTGGTACACACGATCGGATTTCTCAAATCCTCGAAGAAGAAATCCCTGCCTCTCTTCGCAGTGAGGTAGTGGTCGTTTCTGGACCGAGTCATGCAGAGGAGACCATCGTACGGGACATCACCCTCATTACAGCTGCCTCAAAAGATTTAGAAGTTGCACGTTATGTTCAAGAACTCTTTAGCAATCACTACTTCCGCCTGTATACCAATACCGATGTTATCGGAGTGGAAACTGCTGGAGCCTTGAAGAATATCATCGCTGTCGGAGCTGGGGCCCTGCACGGTCTTGGTTATGGTGACAATGCCAAAGCAGCTATCATCACGCGCGGTCTCGCTGAAATCACGCGCCTTGGCGTTAAGCTAGGAGCTAGCCCATTGACTTATAGCGGTTTGTCTGGGGTTGGTGACTTGATCGTTACCGGTACTTCTGTTCATTCCCGCAACTGGCGAGCTGGGGATGCTCTCGGACGTGGTGAAAAATTGGAAGACATCGAAGCCAACATGGGCATGATCATTGAAGGGATCTCTACGACCAAAGTCGCCCACGAGCTGGCCCAAGAATTGGATGTCTACATGCCGATTACACAAGCCATTTACCAAGTCATTTATGAAGGGAAAGATATCCGCGAAGCAATCCACCACATTATGAGCAATGAATTTAAAGAAGAAAACGAGTGGAAATAAGCCAACCACCCTAACATCAATCCTACCTTTTAGAAAGGAAACTATATGACTAAAGTTAGAAAAGCAGTCATTCCTGCGGCTGGTTTAGGGACACGCTTCCTCCCAGCTACCAAAGCTTTGGCAAAGGAAATGTTGCCAATCGTTGACAAACCTACTATCCAATTCATCGTAGAAGAGGCTCTGAAATCTGGAATTGAGGAAATCCTTGTCGTAACAGGGAAGGCCAAACGTTCGATCGAAGACCATTTCGACTCTAACTTCGAATTGGAATACAATCTCGAGCAAAAAGGCAAGACTGACTTACTCAAGTTGGTCAATGATACAACAGCGATCAATCTTCATTTCATCCGCCAAAGTCACCCTCGAGGTTTAGGGGACGCTGTTCTTCAAGCCAAGGCCTTTGTTGGGAACGAGCCTTTTGTCGTTATGTTGGGAGATGATCTGATGGACATCACTAATGATGATGCCTTGCCATTGACCAAACAATTGATGAACGACTACGATGAAACCCATGCATCAACCATCGCTGTGATGGAAGTCCCTCATGAAGAGGTTTCTTCTTACGGTGTGATCGCGCCTCAAGGCGAAGGTATTAATGGTCTTTATAGCGTTGAAACTTTTGTAGAAAAACCAAAGCCAGAGGACGCTCCAAGCAATCTCGCTATCATCGGGCGCTACCTCTTGACTCCTGAAATCTTTGATATTCTTGCAAATCAAGAACCAGGTGCTGGCAATGAAATTCAATTGACGGATGCAATCGACACCCTTAATAAGACCCAACGAGTCTTTGCCCGTGAATTTAAAGGCCAACGCTACGATGTAGGTGATAAATTCGGCTTCATGAAAACTTCGATCGACTATGCCTTGAAACACCCTCAAGTCAAAGACGATCTCAAACAATATATTATCGACCTTGGAAAAAAATTAGAAGCATCTGAACAAACTGCAGACTAAAAAAGAAGGAAGAGAGATTTCATTCTCACTTCCTTTTTTTGTTGTATCTTATAAACTGTATCGTTTAATGGGTTCTACGTTTTTCGATGTAGTAGCCAAATCCAAAAACTATCAAAAGAACTCCGCCTACCATTGTCGCAATGGAAATACTTTGACCGGTTGATGGTAATTTTTTCTCACCTTTCTTCTCTTCAATTTTTGCTGCAGATTTATAAACTACACCATAAGTTGAGAAATGAGAGGTTGTAAATGTTATGGCTGACTTATCTTCATTTAGTTGGAATTGGAAGGATTCCAATTGACCATTTTCACCGATACCATAAACTGCTTCTACTTCTTTTTGGCTATTTACTGGAATGGTCACAACAGTTGGACTAATTTGATGTACAGGATTATTTTGGTTCGATAATTGAATATTATATGCCTTGTACTCTTTACCAGCTAGTTCTTTGACATCTTTCAAAACTTCAACAAGAAGACTATAGCCACCTTGAGCAAAATCAGGGTTTTGCAAGACGATACCTGTTGCCTGGTCTACTAAAATATATGAATTTGTTGGTAAAACTGGGCGACCAACGGTACTAACACTGTTGCTATTTGTAGGAACAACAGTAGTTGTACGACTTGGTGTTGTTTCTTCCTTGCTTGGCTCTGTACTTGTTTCAGTGCTTGGTTTCGTTTCTGACTTGCTTGGTTCTGTACTTGCTTCGGTGCTTGGTTTCGTTTCTTCCTTGCTTGGTTCTGTACTTGACTCAGTGCTTGGTTTCGTTTCTTCCTTGCTTGGCTCTGTACTTGCTTCGGTGCTTGGTTTCGTTTCTTCCTTGCTTGGTTCTGTACTTGCTTCGGTGCTTGGTTTTGTTTCTTCCTTGCTTGGTTCTGTACTTGACTCAGTGCTTGGTTTCGTTTCTTCCTTGCTTGGTTCTGTACTTGACTCAGTGCTTGGTTTCGTTTCTTCTTTGCTTGGTTCTGTACTTGCTTCGGTGCTTGGCTTCGTTTCTTCCTTACTTGGCTCGGTGCTTGACTCTGTTGGATCCTTGTAGTCATCTGGTAAAGATGCACGGTATGGATCATCTGTACGACCTGCTTCTTTTAGAGTTGCAGACAATTCAGACTCATATTGCTTGAATTGTTTGAAGAGACGTTCAGACCGAGCTAAAGCATCTTCAGTCACCTTATCTTCAACTGCTTTTGCTGCAGCTTCATCAGCTTTCAAGGCAGCGTATTTTGCATCGCTCACTTTTTGTTCAATAATGAGCTGTTTTTCTAGTGCTTTCCAGTGATTTTGGATAGATTTTCCAAAGAGATCTTGGTTATTGATGGCCATTTGGTCGATGTGCCAAACTGTCCAATACCATGAATTTGGATCATAAGTAGCCGTTTGAGGTTTAAAAGCTTCGTAAGTATCTTTTACATTTCCATAGAATGGAACATAAGGGGTATTCCGTGAAGGTCCCATGCCGAGCCATACAGTTCCACCAAATGATTTTGGAAGGTTTGGATTGATTTGATAGACATGGGCATCAATCACATTTTCATTTCCTAAAGCATACTTGTATTGGTCTTTCCGAACAGTATCGTTGCTACCATCATCACCTTGTTTCTTAACACCAATTTGATCATCTGGTACAAAACGTCCATTCAAGTGTTCAAACCGGTTCCGTTGCAAGGCAAACGCATCTTCTAAGGTGTATTTTTTGTTTGGATCGGTTGGTGAACGGAAGAGCTCATACTCATCATCCTCATAAGTGACTTTAGAGTCTGGATCTAGCAAGGTGATTCCTGCATAGGTCCGTGAGCGGTCTCCTTCAGCATATTTTTCTGGTCCATAAGATTTAGCGATATGGAAGTTGCCATCTTTGTCTGTCTTGTAGTTACCAGATTCCTTGGCTACTTTTTCGACATCTTTAGAGGCAATGACATTTTCAGTGTCATTCAAATCAACATGACCTAGGTAGTAGGTATTTGCAAAGACTGCATATTTATCTTCTGGCACCTTCACCGCTACATATTGGTGGCCAGAAAGAATTTCCATATACCAAGTTTCATTTTGGTCTGCAAAGACGACCACATTCCCTTCAGCTGAACCTTTTTCTTCGATGACTTTAGCCAGTAATTCAACTCCTTCACGAGCTGACTTAACGCGTGGTAACACTACGTCCAACATAGCAGCTTCTGGAATTCCGTTTTCTGTCAATGGGTCCGTCTTCAAGACTTTCTTATTCGGGATAGCTGTTACTGTCGCAGTCATGGATACACCGGCTTCATTAAATCCATGTTCACCAAAAGCACCGTTACTACCGTCACCACGAGCAGAGTCATAGGTCGCTGTGTATTTCATTTCATTGGCAGCATGCGGGTAGGTGAATCCGTTAGATTCATCCTCGATCTGATCTCCCTCGTTATAGGTCTTAGCATCGACCACAACATAGTTTTTGTTGTGTTTTCCACCATTTGGATAATAAGGGTAGTCCTCTGTCCGACCAAAGAGAGTGGTCCCATCCTTGGTCAACTGGCGACCAATGATAAATCCACAGCAGGCCTGAACGGCTTGAATTGGTAGGAGTAAGAACGTCATCGCTATCAAAGCTAGTTTAAACAACCATTTCTTCATGGCAAATCTCCTTTATGTTTGAATGTTCCTTTATAGAAAAAGGGAGCATCCCCTATTTTTTATACCTTAAGTCTATCTTTTTTTCACCTCTTTTGCAAGCGCTTTCTATTTTGTGTTTTTATACCTTTTTACCCATGATTACCTTCTCTATGGGCCTACCAATAGTGGGTTCACTCGGCTCCTGCAAGTATATTATAATAAATATATACAATTCTTTGCATTTCAAACAATTTTCTGTTAGTTTACGATTTCGCTACATTTTTTAGAAAAAAAGAGGCTGGGACAAAAGTCCTGGCCTCTCAATTGTTTTTGGATTGTCGAGCAAGACGCAGTGGTTGAGTGGGCTCTACTACGCTGATTTCATCAGCTTTTACAGCCCTACTCAACTGTGCGGAGGTGGGACGACGAAATCGAATTCTAACGAATTACCGATTTCTGTCCCACTCTCTCTTAAAATAGATTCAAGATTTTACCTAAGAAATAAAGCAAAAGCAAGAGATAAGATAAGGCTGCACTCATCTGATAGGTTCGGTTCATAAAGCGAGCCTCTCCTCTTACAGGAAAGACATAAGCCAACATGACCCCAGCTACTAAGCCACCAATGTGGCCCGCCATACTGATGTCTGGCATAAAACTAAAGATCAGATTGACCACAATCAAGCTGGTATAGGACTGACTCAAGTGGCGAATATAGGGACTTTGAACAATAAAGCGCAGAGCGCCAATGGTCCCAAACAGTCCAAAGAGGGCTGTAGATGCGCCTGCTGCAATCACATCTGGCGTAAAAATAGCAACAAAGACATTGCCCATCATGCCTGATAAGAGATAAAGAGCTAAGAAAGCCTTGGAACCAAAGAGATCTTCTGCCAAACGTCCCAAGTAATAGAGGGTGATCATATTGAGCACAAAATGTTCTAGGCCGATATGAACAAAAGTAGCTGTCACTATTCGCCATAACTGGCTAGGATCGACTTTCACAGCCTCTCCAATAATACCACCGCTATAGTAAATAGCAGCACCCGTTTGGTAGTCACCTCCAAATCGGATAAACATGGAAAGAAAGACTGCTGTTGTGACGAGCAACAAGAGGCTGGTCACAGGATAACGACGATCAAAGAGTAACTTCATAGACTAGCACCTCCTGAACGGCCTGATCAAAAACATCTGGTTGGAACTCCTTCTGCTGGATGGAATAAATCGTACTCACCGTCTTCCCAGTATAATCGGCTAAATAACGATCATAATAGCCACCACCATAGCCAATTCGGTAGCCTTTTGACTGGAAGACCAAGCCTGGTACATGGATCAGATCAATCTCTGACTTATCCACAAGCTTTCCTTTTTCATTGGGCTCCAGCAAACCAAAGCGTGTCTTTTCCAAAATATTAGGATCGTATTCCACAAATTCCATCCGACCTTGTGGATAGGTACGGGGAACACAGACACGTTTCCCAAGTTGAAGAGCGGCTTGGATCAAGCCAGCTGTGGAAAATTCGTGGCCAAAGGACAGATAGGTCGCAAGGGTCTTTGCCTCCTGAAAGGCTGGAAGCTCCAAGAGACGTTGAGTGAGCTGTTCATCTGCTTGAGTTTTCACGGATTCTGGCAGCTCTTTCATGGCTGCTATGGTTTCTTTTCGTAGTGTTTTCTTCATTCCCTACTCCTTTTGTCTAGCTTTAATTGTATCATTTTTTATGAAACATCCGAACAGTTTGCACACGAGAAAATAAAAATCCAACTCCAGACGGAGTTGAATCAATCCCTTATTGATTGGCTTTCATTTTCAAAAAATTACCAATGTTTTCCACAGCAAAGGGAAGGGCAGCCTCATTTGGGCTCATCTTCGGATGGTGCAGGGCATAAGGGGTATCAATCCCCAGCCAGAACATGACACCAGGGACCTTGCTCAAGAGAAAGCCGAAGTCTTCTCCTGTCATCGCAGGCAGGATATCAATCAGGTTCACGTCTTCCTCAGCTGTGAAAAAGTCCATGAGTTCTTTAGCCAATTCTGGTTGGTTTTCCACAGGCAGGTAACCTCCTTGCTTGAGTTCCAGATCTAATTCTACATCAAAAGCGGCTGCAACCCCTTCCGCAATCGTTTTGACCCGTTTTTGAGTCAGGAGGTTCATCTCCATGGTCAAGGTCCGGATGGTCCCATGAAGGAAGGCCGTCTCAGCGATCACATTATTGGTGGTTCCTGCATGCATGGAACCAAAGGTCACCACAGCACCTTCAATTGGATCGACATTTCGACTCACTACCGATTGGACTTGGGTAATGAAGTAAGAAGCTGCTACAAGAGCATCATTAGCTTCATGTGGAAAGGCAGCATGCCCTCCCTTTCCTGTAAAGGTGATCTTGACTTCACAGGTCCCTGCAAAAAGGGTACCCGTATTGGTCGCAATGTCTCCCACCTTCAAATCAGGGCGCACATGCAGACCATAAAATTCATCAGGGAGCCAGTCGCCAAAAGCATCGTCCTTATACATGAGCATCCCACCAGCCTCATTTTCTTCAGCTGGTTGGAAGAGAAAGAGCAGGTTATTTTTTGGTTGCACTTGGACCAGTTGATCCAAAAGCCCGAGGGCTGTTGTCATGTGCATATCATGACCACAAGCATGCATCCGTCCTTCATGCTTAGAGGCAAAATCAAGGCCCGTTTGTTCCACAATCGGTAAACCATCTATATCTGTCCGCCAACCAATGGTTTTTTCAGGTGCAGCCCCATGGAGATACACCAGGATCCCGGTCCGCCAAGTCCGTTGCTCTACAAAATCCTTGCCTGCTGTGATCTCTGCGATTCGTTCTAAGAGGTAGGCTTGGGTTTCAAATTCTTCCAATCCAATTTCAGGGATTTGGTGCAAATCCCGTCTGATTTTGATTAAGTCCAATGTCATCGTTGTCTTCTTTCTATTAGAAGAGGCTGAGACAAAAGTCTTAGCCTCTCAATTGTTTTTGGATTGTCTAGCAAGACGCAGTGGTTGAGTGTGCTCTACTACGCTGATTTCATCAGCTTTTACAGCCCTACTCAACTGTGCGGAGGTGGGACGACGAAATCGAATTCTAACGAATTACCGATTTCTGTTCCACTCTCATTTCTATCTTACAAATTGCGCAAAGCGTCTTCAAGTGCTGTTTTTTGTTGTGTTTTTTCGTCAATTTCCTTGATGATGCGAGCTGGAACACCAGCTACAACCACATTTTCAGGGACATCTTGAGTAACGATCGCTCCAGCGGCAACGACTGAACCGTTTCCAACTTGAACTCCTTCAATCACAACAGCGTTGGCACCGACCAAGACATTGTCACCAATCCGGACAGGCTCAGCAGAAGCTGGCTCAATGACTCCCGCAAGAACGGCACCCGCACCAATATGGCTGTTTTTACCAACAGTAGCACGACCACCAAGAATAGCCCCCATATCAATCATGGTTCCTGCACCGATTTCAGCACCGATATTGATGACAGCACCCATCATGACAACCGCATTGTCTTCGATGGTTACTTGGTCACGGATAATAGCGCCTGGTTCAATACGCGCATTTAGGTAGCGTTTATCCAGTAATGGGACAGCTGAGTTACGGCCATCTTGTTCTACCACATAATCCTTGTTTTCAGTCAAATTCGCAAGAAGGGGCTCGATATCTTTCCAGTCACCGAACAAAACATTGCCAAGCTTGGTAACAGAAGTAGGAACAGCTGTTGCCAATTCCCCTTCAAAGGTTACTTTCACATTGGTTTTCTTTTCTGCATTCCCGATAAAAGCGATAATTTCTTGTGCAGACATTTTTTGTGCAGTCATGAGATTCTCCATTCATTTCAATTAAAGGTATCCATATTATACCACAATCCTAGTGAGATGAACACCTAAGGCGCCGTGGAAGCTGATGTCGCTGGATCTTCTAGGCCCTTTATTTCACTGATAGTCCGATTCCCTCCAAAGTGAATAATGACGGAGCGCGAATCAGAAAGCTTATAGTAAAAGGTTAAGAAGAACTCTGAACCCAGCATACTCGACCAAGAAACACTGCTAGGAATTCCTACTGTATTCACAAGATCTGAATAGCTCGTTCCTATTTTCATATTGGCAAAATCTTCTCTGTTTAAGCTACCATTTTTATTGGCTAATCGCTCACTGTTTAAGTTTTTAAAATCAAGAGAAGATAAACGATCAACACCAATTTTTGAAAGTAAAACGGTTACGGAAGAAGGGGACCCTTCCGACTGATACTCCAATTGTGTCATAAAAGGACTGACACCACCTTCTTGGTAGGTTTCTTCCCCACTGCTAGCCTTCCCCAGTACAGCTACCACTTCCTGTGGAGACAGAGAAGTTGAAGAATGACGACCTTGATCCCCCTCACTTAAACCAGGAATCAGGGAAATGGCCTTCTCATAGGTCACTTGAAACTGAAATTCCCTCTCCGGAGCAACCAAGGTACTATTACCACTCTTCAAGGTTTCCTTTCTGGTTCCATAAGACAAGCTAGTGCTTCCATATTCACTAGTAGTAGAAGAAGGATGTTCCTCGCTATGAATACCTCCTGAAGCCAGATAGGCAAATAATCCCAGCATGGCCAATAAACCAAAAAAGGCTGCCAGCGAAGACCCTTCACTCTTAGAGGAAGGAGAGTAGGTTTTCGTCCTATCTGATTGGGAGTCTAGTACCGTTTGTCTTGGTTCTGAATGCCTGCTTCCCCCTATTGAAGCCAGGTCAGCTTCTGAAATCAAGCGACTCCCACCCTGGTGAGAAGAAGTTGCCTTGATGTCTGTCCGTTGATCGTCCAATGATGTCTCCCTTCTTATACCAACACTAATTTCTTGCCTTTTTTCTTGAATTCCATTACCACTTCTGACTGCCCTGGTAGCTGGTAAGTCGCGCGATACCCCATTCCGCCATCTGACACTTCCCCCCAGATTAAGCGTTGAGGATTTCCTAGTTTCTTAATAAGCTGGGCGAATTCTGCACCTTTGTGCTCTTTTTCAGTAATGATTTCTTTCTCACTGCTTGTCTTCTCTTTTGCGTCCAACAAATTCGTCGCATCCACCATCGTCAAGCGATACCCCTGGTCTTTCTCTTCTTCAAACCACAAGTTCACACTTTTCTTCCCCTGATCGGTTTGCTTAGCTGCATAAGTCAAGACAAGAACGGTTTGTTCCCCTTGAGCTGTCTTTGTGTAGCGAACTTTTTGTGCTTTTCCCCATTCAGTCACAACTGTTTCCAAGCGGGTTCCTAGTTGCTGACTCTGCTTAAGACGGACTTTCAAATTCACCACAGCTTCGATGGTCCATTGAAAATGCTTGATTTCTTGATCGTTGCTTACCAAATTCTTGTAATCCTTTGGTTGAAAACGGGAAAGCGTTTGGTCCTCCTTGGTATCGGTTCCCTGCTCCTGTACCTGGATGCTTGCAATCGCAAGTAACAACCCTAAAACAAAACACAAAAACGGCAGCAAGAGTTCTTTTCGATTTTTTTTCATCCACTCGATCATGTGCTTCACCCCTTCTTCGTCAAACGATACTGACCACTCTGGTCGCGTTCAAAGGTCAAAGAGACCAATCCATCTGTCACCTGATAAGACAAGGCTAAAACTTGCTTGTCCTTTACAGAGGTCAAACTAAGAGAATTGGGAAGACCTGATTTTTTCAAGACTTCTTCTACTGCCGTTCCCTTTTCCTTTTTCCCATCTAGAGTCTGATAGCCTGTAAAATCTGCCTGTTTTAAGTCCTTTTTGCTCTGATAGTGAGACGACTTTGGTGCAAATCCTTGAATCGAGCTCAAATAAAAATCATCATCCTGCTTTTGAAATTCTATGGTATAAGGATAGAGCCCCTTCACAGAAGCCCCATAGCCTAACTGGACTTGTGCTCCAAAACTCGTATCTTCTTGTGTAAAGCTCGCTGCTTTTCCAAATTTTTTGACGAATGCAGACAAAGTCACCCAACTTTTTTGTACCTTTCCTTCTCCCCTTGCAAGCTCTAATGACAACAAGTCTTCTAGAGCCGGCTCTTTTGAAGAAGGAGCGACAAATTGTTGGCTTGCTTCTTGCATTCGAGATAGGCTCAGCAAACGGTCTTTTGGTAAGGTTTTAACCGGATGAATCATAAACACCAAGCAAGCCCCAACGACAAAAGCTAGCAAAGCCCCTGCAGCTTTTTGGAGGATCCGCTTATGATGTTCTATCCACTGTTTCATTTCTTCCATCCTTAATGCTCTTTCTATTCAAACTCCTTCTATTGTATAGAAAATTAGCGTATTTGTCTCGTCTTATCCCAAAAAAGAGGCGCTTGCCTCTTTCTTTTATTCATTGATTTAGTAGCTGTCTTTACTACTCAAGAGGAAATCTCCATTTTCTTGGCGAATAAAGGTCAAATCTACATAGTCCCCGTTTTTCTTTTGGAAGTCCATGACCAATTCTATCTTGTCTGAATCATCAGATGAACTCACCGTCAGATTGACTGCATCACCGTATTTTTTTAAAAGCTCTTTGTAAGAGGTCCCTCCAGCACCGGTCTCACTATCTCCAACCTTGAACCCATCTGCGAAGTTATCCTCAACCGTAAGATTTTTCCCAAATTGATTAAATTCAAATTTGACAAGCTGAAATTCTTTTCCTTTCTTAGAGTAGGTCGCTTTGACCTCTTTATTATAAGAGTTATCATCCCAGAATAATTTCAATTCTCCACTATCAAATTGAACAGAACTAGCCTTTCCATAAGCGTCGACCATTTCCTCAGGACTCTCCCCATCATCCTTTCCAGTCAAAAATTGAAGTTGCTCGATATCAGACTGCTCCCAGCTAAAATCGGCTTCCGCATCTTCTGCGGTCAACTGGTCCAAATCAATATTGGATGAAGAACCAGACTGGTTGCCTGACCAAGAAGTGTGCTTTCTAGATGGTGACGTGCTAGGGCTGGCATGACCAATCAAATAGCCACTGACTCCACCGATAAGAAGCCCAACTAAAATCCCAAGGGCAAAACGAATCGCCTTCTTGTCTGCAGTATCCATCGGTCTTCCAACAGGAGAAAGAGGAGCTTGTGGAATAGGTGTCTCAGGAACAGGCACTGTTTGCGGACCAATTGGTTCAGCTGCCATGTTTTGAGGAGCTTGAGGTGCAGGCTGGAATGGAGGAGTCGGTTGGGGAGCAGCAACTACATCCGAATGTTCTCCAACAGTTGCTTCATCCACCTTTGGAAGCTCCACCGTTTCTGAAATAACTGGCTCTTTTGCCTCTTCTTCCATTGCTTTCGTCTCCGTCGCTGAAATGCCACTAACTTCTGGAACTTCCAAGTCTTTGACTTCTTCTTTTTGGACAAATGCCGGCGCAGCCACATCAAATTGAGGCGCACCCTCTAAGGGAGTCTGTTTCATCAATGGTTCTTGATCTTTCTCGGACATTTCGAATTCTCCTTTTTATTCTTCTCTTCTACTATAACATAAAACCAAGCAAGGACCAACTCCTGTCTTGATAGACTAAAAAAGATCGGAGAGATATCCGACCTTTTAGAAACTTATCTTAAAATTTCTTGCGAAGGGAGACAATAGCAATCAGTTAACCATATGATTGAGAAACATAACTAGATCGTGTTTTTATAATTGATTCCAGGGGACAAAAATATGAGTTTGTTTAGCAAGTAAAAAAACGACCTCTTGCGAGATCGTTTTGTCTATTGATTAAAGACGAGCGTTGAGTTCTGCTCCAAGTTCTTCAAATCCTGGTTTACCAAGAAGGGCAAACATATTTTTCTTGTAGGCTTCAACACCTGGTTGGTCAAATGGGTTGATCGCGTTCAAGTAACCTGAAAGGGCGATGGCCAACTCGAAGAAGTAGATGGCATAACCAAGAGTGAAGGCATCTTGCTCAGGAAGAGTTACGTACATGTTTGGCACGTCACCGTCTGTGTGGGCAAGAAGAACACCGTCAGTTGCTTTTTTGTTTACAAAGTCAACGTCTTTCCCTTGAAGGTAACCAAGTCCATCAAGGTCTTCTTCCAATGTAGGGATGATCACGTTCTTACGTGGTTTGTCCACACGGACAACTGTTTCAAACATGATACGAGTTCCTTCTTGGATAAATTGACCCAATGAGTGCAAGTCTGTTGAGAAGTTTGCTGAAGTTGGGTAAATACCTTTTTGGTCTTTTCCTTCTGTTCAGGCACACCTTATGGATGCATCTGCTGGAAATTCCCTTGCACTGGCTGGCTAGTTTGATTGACTTCAAGCTCTTTGCGCTTGACCTTGACCGTCTTTTTCTGGCATGCTTTTATCCTTATAAATTTTGTTGATTTGTCATATTGCGAAAACATTGAAAAACAATGACAAATTTTACAATATTAAAACATAAATTATTTTCCCTATCAAAAAGGGAGTGGGAAAGAACTTCAAACAAGTTAAAAAGTTCATCTTCCCACCCCCGCACAGTTGATCAGGCAATCTTTGGGGCTTAAAAAGCGAAGGAAGATGCCAATCAACCACCGCGTCATCTATTTTTTCTAATTTAGACCCAGAAGCCTGGACTTTTTGTCCAAGCTCTGAATCAATTTTTTTGACTTTTATGTTTCTAAATTGCTTGATTTTAAATTTTGTTATGGTCAAGCAGTTTCGAAAATCTGAATGGTAGAGTCCTTTTCAATTACTACTGCTTGGTCTGCTGCAACATGGAGAGTGCCCGGCAGGCTGCCCTCTTTTGAACCATCAAAAGAAATCGTGATATGGCCCAGTCCAGTTAAATTTTTTTCTACTACATTTCCTACGGCAGTAATCGAATATTCCTGACTATCTACCACCAGCTTTCCACCTTCTAGTATTGCACCTAGAAGATTTTTGTTATCGATTTTAAAACAATACTCTGCTAAGTCTTCCGGAGCTTCTTCTCCAAACAAAATGAGCATATTGGCATCTTGAATCATATTCTGAGCTTCAGGCCCCACTTGAATTACTTTAGCTTCAAAAATTTTCTTCATCTAATTCCTATTCATCCTTTCTCAAATCTGTCATAAACTTATGCTTATAGATAAGTTTAACATAATAGTTGCTATGTTTACGTGCATCTATCAAAGGTTTACTGATAAAGGCCAATACTAGCTATCCAAGCTACTAGCACCCGCGGAACACCATTGAGAAAGCGTGAATAAAGCACAGAAGGGACACCAACCTCAACTGTTTCAGCCTTGGCTTCAGATAGACCGAGTGCTACAGGAATGAAATCACAACCGTTTTGAGTGTTGATAGCAAATATAGCTGGCAGAGCCATTTGGGGCGGAATATTCCCTTTGCCGATTTCAACTCCAATTAAGGTTCCAATAATCTGACTGATAACAGCTCCGGGGCCTAACAAAGGAGATAGGAATGGCAAGGAACAGATAAAGCCAATCAAAATGAGTCCCCAGATGTTCCCAGCTAGGGGAACCATTAATTTTGCCAGCCAATTTCCAACACCTGAACCTTGAATAACCCCAATCAGCAAGGAAACAAAGGCCATGAAAGGAATGATCGTGTTGAGCATTGTTTGGATGGCTTCACGAGCAGCCTGGTTGAAAGTCGCAACGACCTTCCCAGCGCCCATCCCAATTCTTGCTACAATACTTGTTTCAGCTTTTTGCTCTGTAATTTTTTTACTAGTATCGTAAGTTGGCTTTTCTGTTACCACAGTTGTCGCTTTTTCGTCTTCATTAGCAGCAGAAATTTGATTAAGGCCAACTGCTGACACATAGATTTCCTCGGTTATATATTGAGCTAGAGGCCCACTTTTCCCTGTAGCTACAATATTTATTGTAGGGATCCCCTTTTTAGGATAAATACCACAGCGAAGAGTACCGCCACAATCCACGATTGCTAAAGCAATTTCCTCATCTGGGATAGAAGTTTTAAACCCATTAACAGCTTCCATACCGGTCAAATCAGCAATTTTATCCACAATATCTGGCTTTTCTCCTCCGCCAGTGATATAGATGAATTTATGCTTAGCTTCACTAGGTGTAATGACCAAAGGTCCTCCGAAACCGCCATTTCCTTTAACAACTTTTATACTCTTATATGACATAATTTCACTCTTTCTATAAATCAAATGTTTTACTCAAGGTAACACCTTGCTGTTTTGCTACATAAGCAGTTGTAAAATCGGTCACCCAACCGCCTACAAAGTTCATGACAAGCCCAACAAGCATGTAACGAATGGCTAAGTCCATTTGACTTAAACCTAAAGTTTGAATTCCTGTTGCAATTCCCATCCATACAAACAATTCCCCAGGATTGATATGCGGAAATACACCATTTGAAGTATGGCAGAACTGCATCTGAGCTGCTACAAAACTAGGTTTATAATATTCTGGTAAGAAACGTCCCATACTGATTGCCATCGGATTCCCCAGCATAAAGGCTGAAATGAAAGGTAAAATCATATACCGGCTAACAGGATTTTTGGCAGAAATCTTAGCCAGGGAATTGACCTTCTCTTCTCCCAAGAAAGCGATAAGGGTATTCATTGCAATCAATAGCATTAAGACAAGCGGTACAATATTTGTCATCCAGCTAATAAAGGTTTCTCCACCTAATTGGAAGAGTTTCATAAAACTCTCTGCAAAATTTGTAATGTGATTCATAAGGAACTCCCTTTCTTATTTTTTTTAAATAACTGTTTAATAGATAATTGTAAGTAATTCGCATAAAAGCCGAATCCCAGAAAAGAATCAGATGAACTTGTCTCTTTCTCAATACCTGCCTCATGCCAAAGATAGACTTTTCTAGCATCTTCTATGGCTGATTGCATCAACTTATTTTCTTTTCTCACAAGAGGATTATACTTGTCAAAATAATGGATGTCTTCTCCAACATAATCGTCCATATTTTGAAAACGTGCTAAGATTGTGACTCCTTGCATTTTGCTAGCTTTAAGAACCCGACCGTTTTCATCAACCGCGAACATGACAATCGTACCGGATTTGATTCTTCCGGACTTCCTGCCAATCGCTACGCGCCCCAGTCTTCGGAGCATCGTATAGGTCTTATTGAAGTCTTTGAGTTGCTGCCAGCCGAGGAACATTTGAAATATATAAGCTGCCATGACAAATACAGCGAAAATTATTAGCGAATTCATTAAAATACTCCTTTGCTCTTAGAAAATGATAGAAACTCTGTCTCTGTTTCTACAGCCCTCAAAGCTTCTTTTAGAGAAGGCTCTCCTGCAATTCGAAAAATGTCGTCATACAATTCCAGCAATTCACTCTCCATTTTGCTTTCAATTTCTGAGGGAATGGCGACTAGAAAGATAAATTCAATCCAATCATCTCCTTTTTGATAAGGCTCTTCTAGCTTTCCAAACATTAAAATAGTCTTTGCATAACCCTGGTTAATTGTATGGGGGAAGGCAATTCCTCCACCAAAAATGGTTGATTGTTTTTTCTCCCTATCAATTATCCGATTTCTAAAACCTTCATCAATCATCTGAAGTTTCTCTAACTCTGCAACCATATTTAGCAAGTATTGCTGATAGGTTTTTTGGGGACTCAACCGAAGAAAACGTAAGCTGACTGTTTCTAGATTTTTTTGATGAAAAGCATTGGCCCTCTGCCATTCTTCCCGCAGCCATTGATCATCAAAAAGATGATTAACTTGAATGACTGGAGATTTAGAATCTTTATATTTTAGAGGAACTGTCGTAAAAATCGCGAAATAGTCCTGATTCAAATCCAGATTAAAATCCTCTTCAGAATACTGAGTAATGTCTACATCATTTCCAAGGATTCGTCTGAGTTGCTGAATAATCATCGCAGCAGTTCCTCTTCCTGTTGTGCAAACTACTGCTATCTGCTTGCGAGAACCATTTACAACAGAGTTTTGCTTTCTTAAAATCATTTCAAAATACAAAGCCAGATATCCGATTTCAGATAATTCCAATTCAGAACCAAAAATTGCAGACAGTTCTTCTCCAGCAATTTTCGCCATTTCAAAAGCAAAAGGATATTGAGTTTGAACCTCGCCATGGAATATATCATTAGCTTGCACATGGAAAATCAGTCGATTGATTAAGGGGCCTAGATGAGACTTGATTTCTTCAAATAATTCTTCATCATCAAAGTTAACCAACATTGTTTCTTTGACTTTCTTGACAATCCCTTGAAAAATGTTTGCAAGCTGTTCAGATTGATAAGACGGCTTGCTTAAAGTGTCAATAAAACGGATATTAAACGGAAAACACAAAAAGTCTATTTCAAACTGACTGAGGGAAATCTTATAAGTCATCTCAATATGATAGATTAATTTTTCAACCAAAGGTGTCTCTGTTAAATCATTCCTATAGTAAGGAATAGGGCAACTCAACACCCTAGATGCATAAATACGCTCCACCATAATTGAAATTGTCTTTCGAAGGAGTTCCTTTGTTTCTTTCGGGATTTTATACTCCTGGAGTAGCGTCTCCAGAAAAGAAGATGTTGCCTCGGTGAGTGTCTTTCCTTCAAAGTAAGGGGCCACTTGGTGAATATAGAGCAAGCGCAAATTCAGCTCGGACCCCAAGACCTCCAGCCCACGGTTGGGCTTTCCTGAAATAGTGATAGAGTAACTCTCTGCCAAAGATTTTACTTGTTTTAAATCCTTATTAAGGGTACTTCTACTAACACCTGCCTCCTCAGCCAAGTCGTCAATAAGAAGAGGGGAGGTTGACTTAATTAAACGTTTTAGTAAATAGGCAATTCTTTTACTGGAAGAATTGAAGTCACTCTCCCGTTTTAAACTACCAGATAAAATCCTTTCCAACTCAGTATAGTCATACACCTCTAACATTAACTTATCATCTTGTGAGATAATCTGGATACTCGGAGCCAAAACATCATTTAATTGTTGGATACTCTTTTGCAAGGTTTGCATACTAATATCCAGCTCTGAGCGCATATCTACCAAGGAATAAGTTGGCTGTGAGACCATTTTTTCTAAAATGTTATACCATCGATTTACTATGGTCAACTCTCTTCCTCACCTTCATTTTTTTAACCGCGAGTTTTCCCCCCGGCAATATTTGTAGTGACTCCAGTTATATAGCTAGAACGGTCTGAAATATAGAATGCTACAAGGTCAGCTACTTCCCGTAGTTTACCACTTCGTCCCAAAGGAGTTGTTGAAGTTGAAGCATAACCAGCTCGAATATCTTCTACCGTCTTTCCACGGGTATAAGCAAGAGCTTCCTCATAAGAAAGAGTTCGAAGTCCCGTAGCTTCCATAATTCCTGGAGCAATTCCAACCACACGTACACCATGCTTACCCAGCTCTTTTGCCCATGAACGAGTGTAACTATAGACTGCTGCTTTTGTGGCAGCATAGGCACTTTGTCCTTCAGAACCTTCCAAGCCTGCTTCTGAAGCCATGTTCACAATTACACCTTTTCCATTTTTCACTAAAATACGTCCCACTGCCTGACTAACCAGATACAAACCTTTTTGATTAATCATCGTTACTTTTTCGAACGTCTCATCGTCCAATTCGTAAGGACCTTTAGGATTTTCTGCATCGATTAATAATCTAGGGATATTAATCCCTGCATTATTGACCACTGCATCAATATTGCCAAATCTTTCAACTATTTTGGCAACACCCTCTTCTACTTCAGAGCGAGAAGTTACATCAACTTTTACAAATAATAGATTTGGATGACGCAAATCGTTGTCGCTAAGATCGAAATTCGCTACATTGACACCTAATTCCAGCAATTCTTCAACGATTGCCTTACCGATCCCAGATGACGCGCCAGTCACAAGAACTGTTTTGCCTTTTATGTTTAACCAATCATTCATTTTGATACCTCTCAAATTTTATTTACAAGGCAATTATACAGCGCTTTCATAAAAGAATTAAGACACTCTTTTTTATACTGTTCAAAAAAATAATAAACTAATTATGAGGCTTGTACTAAAAAATCCACAAGAAATGAACTTGTGGATCTCTTTTTATACTCTAAATGAACTCAAGGCATATAAGAATCAAAGGCGTGCATTCAGCTCAGCACCCAGCTCTTCAAAGCCTGGTTTTCCAAGAAGGGCAAACATGTTTTTCTTATAAGCCTCAACTCCAGGCTGGTCAAATGGATTGATACCATTCAGGTAGCCAGAAAGAGCAATAGCCAACTCAAAGAAGTAAATAGTGTAGCCCAAAGTGAACTCATCTTGCTCAGGCAGTGTCACAAACATATTTGGAACTCCACCATCAGTGTGTGCTAACAGCACTCCATCTGTAGCTTTTTTATTGACAAAGTCAACATCTTTTCCTTGCAAGTAGCCAAGACCGTCCAAGTCTTCTGCCAATTCAGGAATCAGCACATTTTTGCGAGGTTTATCTACACGTACAACTGTTTCAAAGAGGATACGGGTACCTTCCTGGATAAATTGTCCCAGAGAGTGCAAGTCTGTTGAGAAGTTGGCTGAAGTTGGGTAAATCCCTTTTTGGTCTTTCCCTTCTGACTCACCAGCCAGTTGCTTCCACCACTCAGAGAAGTATTGTAGAGATGGTTCATAGTTAGCTAGAACTTCTGTCAGATAACCTTTACGGTACAAGATATTGCGTACAACTGCATATTGATATGCTTCATTTTCAGCCAACTTATCAGAAGCATAAGCCTTGCGAGCAGCATTTGCTCCTTCCATTAACTTGCTGATATCAGCCCCTGCAGCTGCGATTGGCAAGAGTCCCACTGCTGTCAATACTGTAAAACGACCACCTACACTATCAGGCACTACAAAAGTATCCCAGCCATTAGCATCTGCTTCAACCTTAACTGCACCTTTAGCGCGGTCTGTAGTTGCATAAATCCGTTTATTTGCTTCTTCCTGACCATACTTCTTAACCAAGAGTTCTTTGAAGACACGGAAAGCAATAGCAGGCTCTGTAGTCGTTCCTGACTTAGAAATAACGTTGACAGAGAAATCTTTGTCTGATACATAGTCTACCAAATCAGCCAAATAGCTTGAAGAAATAGAATTTCCAGCATAGAGGATTTGAGGTGCCTTGCGTTCTTCCTTGCTTTGTAGATTTACAAAAGAATTATTCAAGAAATCAATAGCTGCACGAGCTCCTAAATAGGAACCACCAATACCGATTACGATCAATACCTCACTATCAGATTGGATTTTAGCAGCAGCCTTTTGAATACGAGCAAATTCATCTTTGTCATATTCTTCAGGCAAGTTCAACCAGCCAGTCATTTCTGCCCCAGGACCTGTACCATTTCGCAGAGCAGAATCTGCAGCAGTCACTTGAGGCTGCATATAATCTAGTTCATGTGGTGCTACAAATTTATCTAACACCTTTGAGTAGTCAAATTTAATATGTGACATGTTTATCCTCCAATTGTTCTTTTCTTTTATGATAACGCTTTAAGAAAAAATAAGCAAGTGCTTTCACTATTTTAAAACGTTTACATTTTATATTCTATACTATTTTTCTAAATAAGCTAACCTTAGGACATAACCGAGAGCACTCGTTTGCGTAAGACAACAAATTTTAGGCCTATTGAGAAGAACAATTTTGATTGACAAGAAAACAAATACGCTTCTTAAGATTGGATGTCAGCTGAATTCATTTCAGGTCCGTTCAAACTAGATTCGCTGCTCCAATATTCATCTGCACCTTTTAGGCTTGATTCATTATACTTCGGAACCTAGTTCTCACTTTGTTCGAACTGCGTCAATGCACCTAAGTTCATCCGCGTCCGTTGGACTTGATTCACTAAGGGCTATCATAGGTTTACAGCTTTTTCCCTAGCGGGAAAAACTGCATCCATTGCTCTAGGATTCTTCTGCGTCCCTTGGACTTGACTCATCAAGAGCAATAGAAAAGAGCACACAGTTCACTTCGCTTAGGGCTGCTGGATTCCTCCCCTGACCCGCTTCACGCAGAACTGTTGCTCCGATAGGTATTATATCATAATTTGTTCGATTTGCAAAGGTCCGGTTTTTATTCTTGTGTTTCGGCCTTGGCTGCGAGCTTGGCTTGTTTTTTTCGTTCCCGACCTTGGCGGAAGAAGGTCTGCATGATGGCTGCACATTCTGCTTCCAAGATTCCTGTTTCCACTTCCACCCGGTGATTGAGGCGCTCATCTGTCAAAATGTCATAGAGACTCCCTGCTCCGCCAAACTTTTGATTGGTCGCTCCGTAAATCACCTGGGGAATCCGAGCTAGTCCAATGGCACCGCTACACATAACACAGGGCTCAATCGTGACAAAAAGCGTCGTATCCAGCAGGCGCCAGCTATTTTCACGCTGATTGGCCTTCTCGATCGCCATGATTTCCGCATGCATGACCGCCCGCTGCAGCTCCTCACGCGCATTATGTCCACGCCCGATAATCTGACCATCCTTGACCAAGACACAGCCAATCGGTATTTCATCATTGGCGAGGGCAATCTCCGCCTCCTTCAGGGCTTCCCTCATAAACATCGCTTTTTCCTCTATCGTGTAGTCCATCTCTTCCTTCTTCCTTTTAGTTTCTTTGTTCATTATACCATAGGCAGCTTACGACTCACAAAAAAAGCCGCCGATTGGGCGACTCTTATGGGAGATTATTATGAAAAAGTTTAGGAGGTTTAAACAAAGTTAGGAGGTCTTTGTTTATGCTTCTAGTATAGCTGGCCTATCTTAAATAAAGCTTAAGTTCTCTGAGTATTGATGATTTTGGAAATATCACCACTTAGAATCTCAAAAATATCTGACAAATTGCTGGCTTATTACTATCCGCTTTGTCGCAGAACCAACTATTGTGGCATCGCTCATCCTTTACGTAACTCAAGGATTTGGTCATAGCGCTCTTCTTCATCAATATGATGGGCTATTTCTAGTACCGTGATCGGCAAAGAAAAGATTAGGTCTCTAACCAGACGACTATTTTTTTCGTCCAAAGCTGATGTCACTTCGTCCGCTAATAAAATATCCTTCTCGCGTAAGAGAAAACGAACCAACTCTAATCTGACACGCTGACCTCCTGAAATGTTTTCACCATTATTATGAATTTCTACATTCAAAATATCCTGAAATTCATCTATTAAGCCAACTCGGTCCAATACCTCCAATAATTCATGGTCCTGAAAAGGCTGACCAAAAGTTAGATTATAGCGGATAGTATCGTTAAACAGGAAGGGATGCTGGCTAATTAAACCGATATTCCCTTGGAAATGACTCGTTATTTGATTTCCATCATACTGAACGAAAATGTCACCCTCATCACATACTTCTTCTCCTAAAATCAAGCGAAAAAGAGTCGTCTTTCCAGACCCGCTCGGTCCTTTGATTAAGACCTTCTGACCTACTGAAATCGTCGCCGTCAAATCAGAAAAAAGCTGACGTTCAGCAAAACTTTTTGAAATATGATTTAAGCGCAACGATTCGAGATTTTCAACAAATTGATCCTTTGTCTCTTCGAAATCAGGTTCTTCCTCGATAATCTTAAACAGGCGGTTCGCAGTCGGCAAGGCACCTTGGAGATTGGCTGCACTGTACATCAGAGTTTGGATCGGTTCTACCAGCATCCCCGCAGCAACATACATAGAGATGAGGCTTGTAATAGAAATAGAATTTCCCTGTAAACTCAAATAAAAGCCTAAAGCAAGAGGAACAACCTGACTAAAAAAGACCATAAATCCATTAAAGAAAAAAATAATATTATGTGTGAAACAAAATCTTTGGATGGCTTTTTGATATTCTCCGTTTAAATCATTCACGCGCTCTTCATTCAGCCTCATGGCCTGATTAATCCGTAAGGTTTGGCTGCCTTGCATACTATCCGAGACAAGCCCATGTAATTTCGTTCTAAGCTTGGACCAGCTGTCTCCCGAATCTTGTAAACGACGATTCATGATGAACTGAGGAATAGGTCTCATAATCGTAAAAATGACAAAAATAAGTCCTAAGAGAAAATTTTGTGAAACAATATAAATGGCTGTAACAAGGGCGACAAATCCCCAACTCACCATAACATTTATATTTTCCAAATAATTATCGCCCACATATTCCATATCTTGAGTTAGCAGACTAACTTTTTCATCATTGGAAAATTTAGGATTCAATATGACTTTCTTAAATAAAAGGGCACGGACACTTTTGTTGATTTCTCTTCGGAATATATTGTGCGAATAGTTTGAAAACAGCATCAGACTATAAATAACAAGATAGACAGACAAACCAAATAAAACAAAATTGAGAATTTTTCCATAAGAAAGGCCGTCTTGATCTAACTTCAAGGCCTTCGTTAAAATCAGAGGTTGTGCCAACACCAAACCACTATTCACAATACGCCCTAAAAAAATAGGAAAAAGATACTTCTTATCAATGTACTTATAAATATTTCTCATAATTATCATCCATCAAAATAGAGGGCTAGCACAATCCTCTTCTCTAATTTATTTAAAATCGTGATTATTTACAATCACAATTATAGTTAAGTACTCTAGGTTTAGCATTCATTTTGTCATCGAATTTGTTATTCACTTTAACCTTCATGATATCTTCCTTTCTAGTCCACATCTAAAATGTCATTATAAGATTTTGACAAAGCGAAAAGTGCTAAATTTTTACGAATTTTTTCCTTCACACTTTTACATAGATAGCGTGAATTTGTCTTCGTAATTCGCTTGGCCATCGGACAATAGCCAGATTTACAGATTAAAACAAATGGGCACTCTTTGCAACTTGCATCAAGCCGAATAACCCAATCATTCAGTTTACTGTAATTCACAAAACCTTTATTAATGTTACCGAAAATATTTTGAGGTTCATATAAAGCAACTGTACATGATTGAACAATTCCTCTTACATTAAACATAAAATGATTTTTTCGATTAGAATAGCAGGTATAATTATTATTCACTACAACTTCTGGGGAAGAGATATGATATCCTGAAGTTACAGCTAACTTAGATAATTCAAAACTTGCATCTTTATCCAGTAAAGTAACGCAGTAATTTATATCTCTATCTCCTTTGCCCCAATTTCCAATATTATGATAAGAAATCTTAAATCTGGAATCATCTTTGAAATAGATACCATCATGTGTTAAAAACTCTTTAACATTTTGATAGTTATCTTTACTTACATTAAAGCGAATCACACAAATAAAATCAAATTTACTTTCTTGCATTGCTTTCAAATTATCGAATATACGATTATACGACAACCCACCGTTTTGCAATACTCTCTGATTATTATGACTTTCTTCATCTCCATCCAAAGTTATCTGGTAACTAGTCACTTTAAATTTTTCATTCAAATATCGAAACTTATTCTTAGTCAATAAATAACCATTCGTAGTGATTGCACTTTGATAATGAATCTGATATTTCTCACATAAATCTATAAAAACAGGAGACAACCGCTTGATAGTTTTATATCCCAACAGTGGTTCTCCTCCAAACCAGCCTACTGACAAATACTTATACTTCCCGGACTGAAGTTTTTCTTTCAAAAATTGGACAATGGCATCTTCTGTCTCTGTTGACATAGCAATATTTTCAAATTTTTCATAACAATACTTACACCGAAAATTACAATCTCCATGTGTCAAAATTGTTAGTTCCAATAATTCAGCATCTGTATCGCTTATTTTAGATAGATACTTTTCGACCTCATACTCACCCTCACTTAAATATTTATTTTTATCAAGATAAGCATGAAACTCTTTCCTAATCACATCATTGCTGTCGACTACTCTATTCAATTCATTCGTAAGAAAAAATGAATGATTGGTTTTAGTATTAAAATACAACGTACCATCATCAGTACTATATTTTAATATATATCGTGACAAATTCATATTATCACCTCTTAATCTGTGTGACTTAACCTACAGTAAGTATACACCGATAGAAATATTAAATAAAGCAATATTCAGCAGATTAGAAAAGTTCAAACTTTTAATATTTTGGAAAAGGTTATCCTATAAAAGCTGCAATTTCGCCAACTTCTTGAGCAATATAGGTGGCGCCGGCTTCTTCCAATTCTTCCCTGCTTCCAAAGCCATAAAGGACACCGATAGAATCAAGCTTTTGCGCTTGAGCGCCAAGCACATCGTGCTCCCTGTCTCCAATCATGATGGTATGCGCCAAATCTGTAATCCCATTTTGCTCCAAGGCATACTGGATAACATCGCTTTTTTTACTACGTTTTCTATCCATGGTCGCACCAGCGACAAAGTCAAAATAATCATACAAACCAAAGTGTTTGAGAATTTGAATGGAAAATTCTTCAGGCTTTGACGTAGCTACAATCAACTGTTTGCCAGCCTGCTTGAGAGAAGCCAGCAAGTCAGGAACGCCTAGATAGACCTCATTTTCATAAAGGCCTTTTTCGGAAAAATACTCATGATAGTAGTCAATGGCCTTTAAACATTCTTCCTTAGAAAATCCATAAAAGCGCTCAAAAGACTCCTGCAAGGGCGGACCGATGAAAACTCTCAATGCTTTCTTGTCTGGCACTTGAATCCCATATTTTCCTAAGGCATAGGCCACCGAGTTGGTAATCCCTAGTTCTGAATTGGTCAAGGTGCCGTCTAGGTCAAATAAAATCGTTTGATACATTTTTTCCTCTTTCTGCTTTCAAAAAGAGGCTGGGACAAAAGTCCTAGCCTCTCAATTGTCTTTGGATTGTCGAGCAAGACGCAGTGGTTGAGTGGGCTCTACTACGCTGATTTCATCAGCTTTTACAGCCCTACTCAACTGTGCGGAGGTGGGACGATGAAATCGAATTCTAACGAATGACCGATTTCTGTCCCACTCTCTTATCTTCATTTGCTTATAAACTAGACCACACACTTTCAAGGATATTGGTTTGGTCACGATCTGGTCCGACTGAGAAGGTTGAAATGCGCACACCAACTAATTCACCGACACGGCGGACATAGTTGCGGGCATTTTCTGGAAGCTCATCCAAGTGGCGGACACCTGTGATGTCTTCTGACCAGCCTGGTAATTCTTCATAGATTGGTTTGCAACGTTTGAGTTGCTCCAAGCTTGCTGGGTAGTGGTCGATGCGTTCCCCATCCAAGTCGTAGGCTACACAGATTTTCACTGTATCCAAGCCGGACAGAACGTCGATCGAGTTCAAGCTAAGGTTGGTAATTCCTGACACGCGACGGCTATGGCGCATGACAACTGAGTCAAACCAACCAACACGACGAGGACGACCGGTTGTTGTCCCATACTCATGGCCGACTTCACGGATCCGATCACCCACTTCATCGAAGAGTTCCGTAGGGAATGGGCCATCACCAACACGGCTAGTGTAGGCTTTACATACACCGACAACCTTGTCGATCTTGCTTGGGCCGACACCTGATCCGATGGTCACCCCACCTGCGACTGGGTTTGAAGAGGTTACAAATGGATAGGTTCCTTGGTCGATATCCAACATAACCCCTTGGGCTCCTTCAAAGAGCACGCGCTTGCCGTTATCCAAAGCATCGTTCAAGATAACAGAAGTATCGGTTACATATTGCTTGATTTGTTGACCATATTCATAGTATTCTTCGAAGATATCGTCAAATGACAGAGCCTCTGCATCATAGAGTTTGGTAAATTGACGGTTCTTTTCTTCCAAGTTGATACGAAGACGTTCCGCAAAGACGTCGCGGTCCAAAAGGTCCGCGATCCGGATTCCCACACGCGCAGCCTTGTCCATGTAGGCTGGTCCAATCCCTTTGATGGTCGTTCCGATTTTGTTGTCGCCTTTAGACTCTTCTTGGAGACGGTCCAATTCGATATGGTAAGGAAGGATGACATGGGCACGGTCTGAAATGCGCAAACTGTCCGTTGTCACACCTTCTTCATGAAGATAAGCCAACTCTTTGACCAATGATTTAGGGTTGACCACCACGCCGTTTCCGATGACAGAGATCTTTTCAGGGAAGAAGATACCAGAAGGAATCAAGTGCAACTTGAACTTTTTGCCGTCGATTACGATGGTGTGCCCGGCATTGTCCCCACCTTGATAGCGAGCAATGACTTCTGCATTGGCTGATAGGAAGTCTGTAATCTTCCCTTTTCCTTCATCACCCCATTGGGTTCCTACTACAACAACTGATGTCATAATTCTTTTTCATATACCATAGATAGTTGCCTATCTATGCCTTTCTTCAAACTAAGGGCAGGAGTCTCACCTGCAAGTTTGTCTTACACTCTATTATAAGCAATTTTTAATGTTTTTTCAAGATCCACTCGGCTATCGTTTATTTTTCTCCTTTCTTTTTAAACCAACTTCTCTATGAAACTCGTCTTTTACTTGGAAATTGCTTCTTTCTAGAAATAACGTTCGGAATTTTCTTTTCTTCTCGTCCTTCTTCTGAAACGACTGATTTTCAGAATTCTCCTTGTCCCCACTTTGCTTGATTTGTGCTAAAATAGTAGGTATGGACAAAATTATTAAAACTATCTCAGAAAGTGGTGCTTTTCGTGCTTATGTACTAGACAGTACAGAAACCGTACGAACAGCCCAAGAAAAACATCATACACAAGCTAGCTCCACGGTCGCACTTGGCCGCACCCTCATTGCCAGTCAAATCTTGGCAGCAAACGAGAAAGGAGATACTAAAATTACGGTCAAAGTCCTTGGGACTAGCTCACTCGGAGCCATCATCACCGTGGCAGATACCAAGGGAAATGTTAAAGGCTACGTGCAAAATCCTGGAGTGGATATTAAGAAGACGGCAACTGGTGAAGTCCTGGTGGGACCATTTGTCGGAAACGGAGAATTCCTGGTCATTACTGACTATGGTACGGGAAATCCTTATAACTCCATGACCCCTCTTGTGACCGGTGAAATCGGAGAAGACCTGGCCTTTTATCTGACGGAAAGCCAACAAACACCTTCTGCAGTTGGACTCAATGTCCTTTTGGATGACGAAGACAAGGTCAAGGTGGCTGGTGGTTTCTTGCTCCAGGTCTTGCCAAATGCCAAGGAAGAAGAAATCGCGCGCTTTGAAAAACGCATCCAAGAAATGCCTGCCATCTCCACACTGTTGGAGTCCGAAGACCATATTGAAGCTCTTCTTGCCGCTATCTATGGGGATGAACCTTTCAAACGCCTCTCTGAAGAAGAACTTCGCTTCCAGTGCGACTGCAGCCGTGAGCGTTTCTTGAACGCTTTAGCAAGTCTGCCAGCTAGTGATCTGAAAGAGATGAAAGATGAAGATCACGGTGCAGAGATTACCTGCCAATTCTGCCAAACACACTACCACTTTGACGAAAATGACTTGGAGGAACTCATTCGTGACAAATCTTAATACGCCATTTATGATCGGGGATGTCGAAATCCCTAACCGTACTGTCCTAGCCCCAATGGCCGGAGTGACCAACTCAGCTTTCCGGACCATTGCCAAAGAACTAGGGGCGGGACTCGTTGTGATGGAAATGGTCTCTGACAAGGGAATCCAGTACAACAATGAAAAGACGCTTCACATGCTCCATATCGATGAAGGAGAAAATCCTGTATCGATCCAACTCTTTGGAAGTGACGAAGATAGCCTCGCACGCGCAGCTGAATTTATCCAAGAAAATACCAAGACTGATATCGTGGATATCAACATGGGTTGCCCCGTCAATAAAATCGTAAAAAACGAAGCGGGTGCCATGTGGCTCAAGGACCCAGATAAGATCTACTCCATCATCAATAAGGTTCAATCTGTCCTTGATATCCCCCTCACTGTTAAAATGCGGACGGGTTGGTCGGATCCTTCCCTAGCAGTTGAGAACGCCCTCGCTGCTGAAGCCGCAGGTGTCTCTGCCCTTGCCATGCATGGGCGAACTCGGGAGCAAATGTATACGGGGCATGCGGATCTTGAGACCCTTCACAAGGTTGCACAAGCTCTGACCAAGATTCCATTTATCGCAAACGGAGATATCCGTACAGTTCAAGATGCCAAACAACGAATCGAAGAAGTCGGTGCTGATGCGGTCATGATCGGTCGCGCTGCTATGGGTAATCCTTATCTCTTCAACCAAATCAACCACTACTTTGAAACAGGAGAAATCCTGCCTGATTTGACTTTTGAAGACAAAATGAAGATTGCTTACGAACACTTGAAACGCTTGATCGATCTCAAAGGTGAGCACATTGCCGTTCGTGAATTCCGTGGCCTCGCCCCTCACTACCTCCGTGGGACTTCTGGCGCAGCCAAACTCCGCGGCGCCATCTCCCAAGCTAGCACTCTGGCTGAGATTGAAGAACTCTTACAATTAAAAGCATAGAAACACAAAAAGCGAGAGTGGGACAAAAATCGGT